>NZ_KN050785.1:991-21605 GCF_000745915.1 Deinococcus misasensis DSM 22328 | reverse complement strand
GGGATTTCTCTGCTGCTGGAGTTATTCAGGAAGCCATTGTGGGCTTTACTGGAAGGCCTTCAGCTTTTGTTCCCCAAACTTGTCGGGTACTGAGATCTCGGTCAGCAACGGTGGTGTGCTGAGGCTGCACGGCATCAAACGAAAAAGCTGGGTGCAATTGCAGCAAACTGCACACACCCATCAGGACCACGTGATCGTCAATGAAAACGTCGAAAATTGGCTTTCTGGAGCCAAAGGAGACGTTCAAGTTGTCGTCATGTCAGATGACTACAGCATGGAAGACGCACAAACATTCACGGTGTCATCCATCGAAGGCAACCGCATCAACTTCAAAAACGGACGCCTCAACAAAGCCAGAAACATTGGACGACAAAGCTACGACAGCATGACTTTTGAGAAGGAAGTGGAAGTCGGCCTGTTGACCCAGAACATCACCATCCAAAGCGAAGTTCAAAACGTTGATGTTGCAAAGTCATACGCTCAAAACACCGCAAGTGGCGTGACCACCACAAACTACACCATCAACTCCCAAATGGGCGGGCACATCATGGCGCACATGGGGGGGAAACTCTACCTCAGCAACATCGAAATCAGCAACATGGGCCAAGAAGGCCAACTGGGACGATACCCTGTCCACTGGCATGAGCTGGGTGATGCCAGTGGACAATACATCGAAAACAGCAGCATCCATGACAGCTTCAACCGCTGCATCACCGTCCACAGCACCAACAACGTCCGGGTCAGCGGAAATTTCTGTCATGACATCATCGGCCACGCCTACTTCCTGGAAGATGGAGATGAAACGGGAAACCGCTTCGATCGCAATCTGGGTGCAGTCATACGCAGACCCAACCCAAAAAACACCGTTGCGCAAGACAAAGCACAAGACAGAAATACCGTCTACAGCGTCGATGGAGACCTGGCGAAACGAGGCAACGAAGCCATGGGTCCCACCACCTACTGGATTTCCAACGGCAAAAACACCTTCACCAACAACGTCTCCGCCGGCTCAGACGGATCGGGATACTGGTACGTCTCACACAGCCCCCAAGACTTCATTCCCAGAGGCAACTTCGACCGCAACGCTTCCCACTCAGAAAAAGGATTCTCCCTGGTTGTCACCCGAGATGACATGGGCATCGTCAATCCCCAAACCCCCAGCATCTTCACCAATTACAGCTTCCACCACACCAACGCCCGTGGAATTTGGTCCCATGCGCACGACATGGAATTCATCGGGGTGCGCGCCGCCAACAACAGACGCGCCATCTTCTTCTCTTTCGACAGCCGCCTCCAAAACGCATTGATCATCGGCAGGAACAACTTCGAGCCTGACACAGACCCCAACCCACACGCAGCCTACACCTTCTATGATGGTCCAGCCCACCTGTACAACGTGGCCATCACTGGATTCACCAACAAAGATGTGCTTTTCCCCACCCAGGGAGCTGCAACGCGTTTTATGAATCACAAATTGCAACTCATGGACATCGACGACAGCATCCCTCTGGATGCCTACTTCGACGAAACCTTGAACTTGATAAGGTTTTGTTGACGCTCAGTTGATCCCGCAGAATGGGAGAAGACTTATGCGCAAAACGCCCACCAAATACACCGCCGATTTCAAGCTTCATGCCGTCCAGCTGGCCTTACAGCCTGGGGTCACCCAGACCCGAGTGGCACAGGACCTGGGCATTCCCAACCAGATTCTGGGCCGCTGGATCAAAAAGCACAAGGAAGCTCAAGAGCAGGGTCGCCCGGTCTTTACCGGAAGAGGCGTGCCAGCTTTAACCGAGCAGGAAAAGCGCATCAAGGAACTGGAGAAGGAGGTGGAAATCCTGCGTATAGAAAGGGAAATTTTAAAGCGGGCGGCGAAATTCTTCGCGGCCGAAATGGAGTGAAGTACCGCTTCATGGAGGACAACCGCAAGGATTTCGCCTTTGTGTAATAGAGATGGGTCCAGGGTGGATAATGGACTCACCTCGGTTCCTGGGCTGCTACCCCGAGATTTCGCCTGACCCACCAAGGTCGTTTTTTAAATTGAAAGCAGTCCAGGACACCCAGACAGCCAGAACGGTATTCTAGGCTTGCAGCCTGCACACAAAGTTATCCGCAACCTGGGCGACACCGAGAGACCTTCCACCAAGGAGTATCTCATGTCTGAGACGTGGTATCTGGGGATTGACATCAGCTGTGACACCTTTGACTTCGCCTTGTTGGATGCCCAGGAAAAGGTGTTGAAAGGGGATCGGCTGCCCAACACACCCACAGGATTCTCTGCCCTGATGGATGTACTGGGTTCTTGTGGGGCAGCTGTCAGTCAGCTTCATGCCTGCATGGAGGCGACTGGAGTGTATTACCAGCAGCTGGCCTATTTTCTACACGCTGCAGGCGTAAAGCTCAGTGTGATGAATCCGGCCCAAATTCATGCCTTTGGAAAAAGTTTGCTCAGAAGGGCAAAAACAGACCGCATGGATGCCCAGCTCATTGCCCTTTTTGCAATCAGACAACAACCCCACTCTTGGGTTCCTCAAACGGACTTGCTGGCCGAACTGCAGTGCCTGACCCGGGCCAGAGACGAGTTGACCACCAGCATCGTGCAACTGAAAAACAAAAAGCATACGGCTGGACATGCCTTTTATGCCATGGATTTTCTGGAAGAACAAAGGCAAGCACAGCTTGAATTGCTGGAACGGCAGCAAAAGGACCTGGAACGCAAAATCAAAGAACTGATCCAGAGGGACCAACAGGTCAAGCAGCAACTGGACTCGCTGCTCTCCTTGCCGGGTGTAGGCTTCAAGATTGCCACTGTTTTCCTGTCTGAAACGTCTTTGATGAACTTTGAGTCGGGGAGCAAGCTGGTGGCATTTGCCGGACTGAATCCTCAGATTCAAGAGTCCGGCAAATATCGAGGCCATGCCTCGATCAGCAAGAAAGGCAATACAAGACTTAGGAAGGCGGCTTACCAGGCAGCAGTGTGTTCAGTCAAAACGCAAAGCTTCTTTTCGTCTTTCTACAAAAGGCTCAGAGCAAAGGGCAAGCCTGCCAAAGTGGCTTTTGTTGCTCTCGCACATAAGATCCTTTGTACAGCCTTGGCAGTGGTCAAGCAGCAGAGCACCTATCAGGAAGATTTCCATCGCTTACACCTGTGTCTTCCAGAAGAACCCACTAAGTGATTCTACTCACATTTTTTCATTACGGTATTTAAAACACATGGCCCGCCTGCTGGGCGTCAAAGTTGCGGCATACCTGGCCTGGAAGAGACGTCCTGAAGCCGGCAGAAAAACACAAGACCAGCAGCTGAAGGCAGAAATCAGAAAGATTCACCAGGACAGCAAAAGCACGTATGGTGCACCCAGAATCAAACGGGAGCTAGAGAAGGCAGGCCAGCAGGTCAGCTGTCAGCGGATCACCCGTCTGATGAAAGAAAGTGGACTGAAAACGCGGTGTAAGCGGAAATTTCGCGTAACCACCCGCAGCAAAGCAGGGGATCCTGTGGCTGAGAACGTGTTGGACAGACAATTTGTCGCATCACACAAAGACCAGAAATGGATCACCGACTTGACCTTTTTACCTACCCATGAAGGGTGGCTGTATCTCAGTGTCATCCTGGACGTATTTTCCAGAAGAGTGGTGGGTTGGGCCTTTGGGACGACCCTGGAGACCAAACTAGCGATTTCTGCCCTGCAGATGGCTCAGGAGACCCGGAAACCTGCTGCAGGCCTCTTGCATCACAGTGACCGGGGGTGCCAGTACCCCTCCCAGGAGTATCAGCGAGCTCTACAAGACATGCAAGCCACGTGCAGCATGAGTCGGAAAGGGAATTGCTGGGATAACGCAGCCATGGAGAGCTTCTTGGCGACCCTAAAGATGGAACTGGGTCTCGACAAGGCCATTGGAAATCGAGAAGAAACGTGCAGAATTGTGTTTTCGTGGATGATGGGCTGGTACAATCTGCGTCGAACTCACTCGGCCCTGGGGTATCTGTCCCCAGCCAACTTTGAAGCACAACATTGTGGATGAACTGCACGTCAATAAAAGCCTTGTAATTTCACCTGGACTTTTGCCAAAAACGGCATCTTGGTGAATGGGCAATACGACAAAGCAGACGACAACGGCACCATCACCAGCTTTCATGATGTGGACCAGTACTTCTCCCGCAGAGCAGGAATCCCTCAAGACCCAAATCGCAGAACTTACTTGGTCAGCAACCTTGCCATCATGAAAAACGGCAACTGCCAGACCACACCGTTCTGGCCGGACGTGGCCATCTGTCAGAACAACTACGCAAAAATCAAACTTGTGACCGACAAAGAAGACCGACTTGCACTCCTGAGGCGCTCGGACGGCCCATCTCAAACCCTCAAGAGTGCAGATCCCAATCGGCCATCCTGGCAGCTGCCCATCATCACCAATCAGAACATCACCTACCAGGTCTCCAACCTGAATGGAGACGCCATTCTGACCACCTACCTGGAAGCATACGAAATTCCCAGAGGAGACGCACTGACCCTGTTCCTCCCTGGCATGAAAAGTGTTCCTGTCGGTCAATCCAATTACACCCTCACCCGAAACAACACCCTCCGGGACCTGCAGAACAGCACCACACCCGGCTACCACATCGACAGTGATGGAAAAGGAAAAGACGGTCTGTACATCAAACTGTTCGGCATTGAAAACAGCAAAATCCTGATCGATCTCTAAACACACTCTGAAACAACATCCCTCTACAAATCCCCATTCAAGCACACCACCTCTGGAGGCCGCACATGAAAAAAATGTTTTGATCACCGGTTCCATCCTCTTGGCGAGTTGCGCAAGCCTCTCCACACCCAAAGATGACGGGAAAGCCGACAGAGGAGAAATGATCCGGTTCGCTACATTCTGCCTTACACCTTTTACCTCAAAGGCCGACATGTGTTCCAAGAAAGCCATGCCCCAGAATTCTTGCAAGGCAGCGAAGACATCTCTGGCATTTACACACGCAAATTTCCCTTGATCAGGGTGAAGACCACATTGCGGTATCAATCCAGTTGGAAGACAGTGTTCGCCAGAGGGGCCCAAACCACTTTCGGCGTGGATGTATGGGCCTCTTGCAGGATTGGAGCCCAGAAGTGCATCAACCGCTGGGAAAGCAACGATCCCAGACTCTTCGGTCTTTGAGGTCTGACATGTGTTGATGATTGAGAACCTGAAACTTCAGGTGGAAAGGAAACCCGCAAGAAAAACAACCCGCATGGATCACCCACTGATAGGCAACGCCAAGAAAACTTACTTTCAGTACAAATGGAAGTACAACATGGTCCCGGTGAACAAGAACGACAGTTGTTGACTTGCAAGGTTGCATAAAATTGAGTTGTTTTGATGGCATTTGTGAAACATAAACTGTGAGGGCTTGAGTTTCCTTTTGCTCTCGATGGGCGTCCGTCTGTTTGGAGAGGTAGAAGCCCATCGGGGGTCTTCGGTCTGTGGCAATTGGATTGTCTGGTCCATTTCCGCGCGTTGGAACATGATCTTCATGGATTGGGTGGCGAACAATCATTCTGGACCATTGCATGAAGCACAGTGGATTGGGCTTCCCAGTTTCTTTTGTTTGTGTGAAGGGTGAACAACACATTCCTGCGGTGTACAACTGTTTTACGGTGCTTGGGGTGCTCTTTCATTTTTGCCTGCGTTTTCTTTTTGGTCCATGAGATCCTGACTGGTGGACCAAACTTTCTATTGGTCCACATTCATTCACAATTGTTTAGTAAACAAAATAAATAATGCGTAACAAAAATAGGCAAACTTCCTAGTCGATCTTTGGGTTTTGTCAGTTTGGTTTGCTTATAGAACAAACAAAGAAAACCAAATCCCTTAAAATATCGCTTTAGACCCTGTTTAAAGCGATCATGCCCAACACCAAAGCACAAACAACACCCTGTACCCAGAATTTTCGGAATGCAAAACAACATACATTGTTTACTAAATCTCTTGGTTTTCGTATTGACATATCTACCGGCAACTGTTAGCATCTACACAAGCCCAAAAGTTCAGAATCAGGTGGACCAGACCTGAGCTCACCCATTGCCATAGGAGGCAACAATGAAGTACAGCATTCCTGTCACCGCCCTATTTGTCAGCGCCCTCGTATCCTGTGGCACTTCAGTGCCCCAACCTGAATCTTCTGACCTCAAAAGCGAAGTCTTGCCCCAGGCCACCGCTTCTTACGGTGGCTACACCATCTACATCGAAAACACTGCAAGCATCAGCATCAAACAAACCATCAAAAACCAGGGCGCAAGTCAATTGCAACTGGTGATCGCCATGGCAGAAGAAAAAACCCTCGACCCAAGGAACTGGCCGCTTGGATTCGGTGACGGTAAAACTGGAGACGCAGCAAACTTCGGCCTCTACAAAATGAACTGGTACATGATCCGACTGGCCATGCGTGACATGTGGCCCAACGACACCTTTGTCAGAAGTTTGGATTACGACGATTACAACAAACTCTGGCCCGGCACCAGCCAAACCATTGCGCAACGCATCAACACAGATCACGCCATGGCCACCCGAATTCTGCAAGCAGCCATGGCCAAATGGAGTACAGCAGAGCCCAAAGCAGATCCACTGGATCCCAGAAAAGGCACTGCCAACAACTTCTGGGCTGGTCATCGATGCGGCCAGACAGGACTTGAAGGAAGATCATGTACCGATCGTTCCTACAACAACGAAATCGGCTATTACTACAAAGGTGTCATGGCGATCAATGGCTACATCAATGCTTCCCAGGCCAGACGGGATACACTGTGGTCGACTAACATCCGTTACGGAGCAAACCTGTTCCCCATCTGACACTTCAGCCACAGTGAAGAGCTCTCTTGATCTTTCAAGCATAAAGGCGACGCACCCACTCAAGTGGGTGCGTCGCCTTTATGCCCCCAGAAGGGACTCACAACCTGATCCAGTGGGATGTATGGAGCACGCCAATGCTTAAGTTCGTACAAATCGAGGTCAGGGATGTGCACTTCGATTTGGATCTACCACAAGTCTTCATTCGACATGCCAAAGGGGGTAGTGACGGGTATGTATGTGCCCATCTTGCCTTCGCTGGCCCAAGAACTCCGCACCCACCTGGGAACCGATTTGTCCTTATCAGTTGATAGTGCGTCAAAAAAGGCTTCAAGCCGATAAGAGCATTTTACCTTCTTGCTGGGCGATCTGCATCGGAGTCTGATACCCCAGCGCAGCATGAAGCCGCTCAGTGTTGTACCACAGATGAAATTTCTGCAGCAGGGCTTTCAGCTCCGTTAAATTCTGTGGGTCATGCCGAAAGACCATTTCATACTTCAACGTGCGATAAAGACGCTCCAGAACGCCCATTCCTCCCTTATGGGAGGTCTTGCACTTGGCCCAATCACCGATCTCCTTGCAATGGGCCTGGAAGGGGGCACTGGTGAAGTCGGACCCACCATCACTCTGGATCATAAATCGATCGACTGACACATACTTATTGAGCTCATTGATTCCCGCTTTGAGGCCATGTAAAGCATTCCAGCTGGACAGTTGAGAAAACGCCAGGGAAGCCAGAGACAGACGGGTTTTGACGTCCAACACCTGATAAACCCAGACTTTACCTTCTTTGGGAGGTTGAATCATGGTGGCATCGATCTGCACCCTACGTTTCTCAGGCCACTTGCTCTCCGGCAAGGTTTACACCTTGGGTCGCCTGCGTTTCCGGTGCGGAGCGGGATTTAACTTTTGCTGTCTGAGAAAATCTCGAATCCACCGCTGACCCACTGGAGAACCTGACTTCATCGATTGCTGGTACAGCTTACGGTACCCAAAAGTAGGGTGCTGTTCCACCAGTTGCAGGACCTGTTTGCTGTGTTCTGCCGCTTTCTGCTGCTGGGCTTCGCGTTGTTTCCTCTGACGCAGGTGATCCCTGAGGTGGTGGTCAGCCACTTCTGACAGCCGGGTAAAACGCTATAAGGTCTGGGGTAGAGGGCTGCAATTTCCCCCACGTTTAGAGGCCTCGGAGCTTTTTTGTGATGTCCAGTGCCAGTTCTTTCTCAGCCAGCAGTCTTTTCAGACAGTCATTTTCATTCTGCAAAGCTGCACAGGAGCTCTCATTTTTGTTGGACAGGGCATTCATGCTTCCCTGCAGAAACTGTTCCTTCCACTTATAGACCAGAGGCTCGCTGACTTCGTAACGCTTGGCGATGCCGGCCACCGGCTCTTCGCCCTTGAGGACTTTCAGGACAATGGTTTGTTTGAGGTTTGCAGGCCACTTCTTGCGCTGCTTTCCCATGAAAGTGCCTCCATTGGGCTGTTTCTGTGGTCTCTCCACAGATGAGGCCATTTTTGGAAGTCTTTCTTGCCGCACTACCGACTGAACCCTCACCTCTTTCAGAAGCCCACACAAAAGTGCCACACTTGAAACTGCAGGTTGGCAACCCCATCAGCGCAACAGCTTGCCTGAAAAAAGAAACCATCAGCCTGACGGATCAACAGCCCACTGCACCACCCATGATGACCTTGGGATTTTGAAACTCTGGCACTTGCGTCTCACGGAGGACGGATCATGATGAACGGCAACATCCTGGAAGAATACAACGCCGCCATGCAGCAGGGCCTGATGGACAAGCTTTACTTTCTGGACTACTGCAACGAAGTCCACAACATTGTTGATTTTGGAGCGGCAGATGGAAGTTTGATCGAACTGCTCTACAACCGTTTTGGCAACACCAAAAGGTATTTTGCAGTGGACAACAGCCCTGAAATGCTGGACCTTTTGCGCCACAGGTTCCAGAGCAACCCCTGCGTCCGGGTTGTGGGTGACATGAACGACCTTCCCAACATTTTTGGGTTGGACAAAACTGCGGTGATCTTATCGAGTGTCTTGCACGAGATCTACAGTTACGGCACAGACCTGAGACAATTCGAAAAAATCATCTTTGGGGGCAATTTTTCGGAGTGCCCAGAGTACATCTTCATTCGGGACATGAGCCTGTCTCGTACAGCAAACCGCCCGATTGACATCAACGACCTGCTGCGCCTCAGAACCAAAGCAAACCCCTCGACCCTTCAGGAATACACCGACTTCTGGGGTGAAATTCATTCAGACCGGGACATGCTTCACTACCTTCTGAAGTACCGCTATGAGGACAATTTTGACCGTGAAAACCGGGAAAACTACTTCTCTCTTCCCTATGAGCGTCTTCTGGAAGTTGTGGGCAACAACTATTATTTCGTGCACCACGAGCATTACGTGTTGCCTTACCTGCGGAATGTCATCTACAGGGATTTCGGCATCACCGTCAGGGACAACACGCATGTGAAACTCATCCTGCGCAGAAAACAATAAATTCTCCTGCGCTGAAGGACTTCAAAGTCAGCGAGCGGCGAGAACAGCAGTGTTGAAGTGACCTTGCCTGCTGCCCGGGTTCGGGTGTTGCAAGCCCTGTCCGCCACTTGACGTGTTCGAAGTTAAGCCAGAGTGCTGCTGTCTCACCGTCTGATTCCGGGTAACTTGATGGCATGGTTCGAATTTGTGACCCGGAGGACCCCATGCATTAGGGCGTTAAAGGAGCGCCCCGAGCATGGCGTACAAGATTTTCAGGAAACACCGGCAAAGGCACCAGAAGATCCTCTGGCGCATCAAAAACCATGTGGTGGTGAGGTTCTACGTTGACCCTTCCCGCACGGATGCTTACGCAAAGTACCGCAAAAGCCTCCACTTGAGTGTGC
This sequence comes from Deinococcus misasensis DSM 22328, assembly GCF_000745915.1. Lineage (NCBI taxonomy): Bacteria > Thermotogati > Deinococcota > Deinococci > Deinococcales > Deinococcaceae > Deinococcus > Deinococcus misasensis. The sequence goes on along the minus strand of NZ_KN050785.1, from coordinate 11,876 downwards.
AAACCTGCTCCAGAACAGGGGCGAAGCCTTACAAGCGCAAGTACCACAAGTTGCGTCGCAGTCAGGCCCGCAAACTGGAATACTTTGCCCTCATGGAGATGGAGGAGCAGTTTGACCGGATTGCACCGGACGGCTTCAAAGGGGCGATTGGCTGGGACCTCTGGTGAGAGCGGGGCTGGACGGTGATGGTCCAGCCCCGGCACTTGTATTCCGTTTCAGTGGTCCATTTCCAGACCCGCACGGTGGTGTTCTCTGGAGAGGCTCGGGGCTCAGCCTCAGTCCCCGACCAGCCCAGAGGTGGTTTTGAGGGCATAGCGGGTGCCGCGCTTCTGGCCCACTCGGTCCACACTCCCGGCGTTGATGAGCTGGCTCAGCAGGGTGCTGAGTGCGCCCTGTTCTGCGTTGAGGGCCAGTCGGATTTGCTCTGCGCTGCGCGGTTCGCCTTCCTGAGAGAGGTATTCGAGGATGTGGTTGGCCTGCAGGTTTTGCAGCAGGGGTGTATCCGGTCCAGACACCTGCCCCCCGGCCTGCAGGCGTTGCAGTTTCAACACGTGCGCTGCGGGCTGGGCCGCTTGCAGGATCTGGGTGTGGAGGGGATGGCAGGTGAGGTAGATCACCTGGTGCTCATGGCTGACTTCCGCGAGGGCCTGCGCCAGACCACTGGCCCGATCTGGGTCGGCGTTGACCAGCACATCGTCCATGATCAGGGGCAGGCGCACGGTGCGTTCCCCCAGCACCCGGGCGAGGCCCAGCCGCACGCTGAGGTAGAGTTGCTCCTGGGTGCCGCGGCTGAGTTGCTGCACGTCGAGGGGTTGGTCGTCTTCCTGAAAAATCCGCAACTGGGTGTGGTTGTCGTTGGCCCGCACCCGCTGGTAGCGGCCTTCGGTGATGCTGGCGAACACCTCTGAGGCGTGGCGGAGCACTTCGGGTCCTTTGGTGCGCTCGTACTCTTTGAGGGTGCCGGACAGCAGTTGCTGGGCGAGGCGACGGACCACCCACTGCTGGGCATCTCGCACCAGCTGGGTTTGTTTGTGTTCAAGGGTCTGTTTGAGCTGGGTGGCCGAAGCCGACTCTTCGAGTTGTTGCAGCCGCACGTCCAGCTGGGCGAGCTGCAGGTGCAGGTCTTCCACCTGCTGGTCGAGGGTGTGGAGTTCTTCTTGCACCTCCTGTTGTTCGCTTTTCCATTCGACGGGTAGGGCCTGATTGAGTTGCTGGATGATGGCTTCAGCGTGCTGGCCGCTGGAGCGGTGCACGTAAAGGGCGGCTTCATGCACCCGCTGTTCGAGTTTGAGGCGTTCTTGCTGCAAGGTCCAGTGTTCGCGCAACTGGCTGAGGGAGGTGACGTTCAGGCGGCTGTAGGTCTGGCGCAGGGCCTGACGGAAGGTGTGGATGCGTTTCTCCAGCTCCTGACGTTCCTGATCCACCTCTTTCATTTTGCGTGCGGTGATTTGCAGGGCCTGCTGTTGCTGCTGGGCCTCCTCAAGGTCACGGACCGCCTGACGCAGGGCTTCGAGCAGTTCGAATCCCGAGCCGCTCTGGGGGCGCCCTGCCTGTGCGAGTACCTTGGCGGCTGTGCTTTCGAAGAAGCTGGTCTGGTTGTGCAGGTGCTGGTGTTCAAGTTCAGCCTGGGTGAGGTTGTGCAGTTGCCGGCTGGCGTCCTGGACCATCAGGAGTTCGGTGCGGGCCTCGCTGGGGTGTTGGGAGACCAACTGGTGCTTGGCGGCCCAGGCAAGGAATTGTGCTGTGGCGTGCTGGACGGCGTCCTCGGCCTGCTCGAGTTGTTTTTGGGCGTACTGCAATTCTTTCTGGGCGTTTTCATCGGCCCGCTGGGCCAGCACATGTTGTTCCTGAAGTTTGAAGCGGGCTTGATCCAATTGCTGCTGGGCGTCTTGCACTTCGCGTGTCAGGTGTTCGAGGTGGGTGTGCAGGTCCTGCTGGCGTTGCTGGACCCTCAGGGCCTCTTGCAACTGCAGGTGCAGGGCTTGCACGGCAGTGAGCACGTCACTGGGGTCTTGTGGGAGTTCGGTCTGAAACACCGTCAGCAGGGAGAGGGCTTCTTCCTTGAATTGGTGCAGGTCCCTTTGGAGTTGTTCTTGCAGCCTGCGGCGGTTCTGTTGGGCTGCGAGGAGTTGCTGGGCCTGCACCACCGAGGCGAGGAATTCGGTGAGGTCATCCGGGTGGTGCAAGGTGAGGTTGCGGCTGGCGGTCCATGCCTGCCAGCTTCGCTGGGTGGCTTCCAGCGTTCCTCATCGATGCGTCCACAGCCAGCATGGACTGTCTGAGCCGCCTACCATGCTCCAGAGCCTCCTCGTCTGTTTCATGCAGAGGCCGGTTCAGTTGCAGAAACAACTGGTCATGCAAGTTCAGGCAAGCCAGAAACGCGCACAAACCCTGGTTGGCGTAACTCCATCACCGTCCTCATCAGAAATGAAAATGTGCCCGGACTCCATGTCCAGCCAGAGCAAGGAGCAGTCACCACTGCCGATCACCACATGTTTTCCTTTTGGCTGTCCCACCTGCAAGCTGTACGTCCATTCCTCCACCTGCCCTGCCTGATGAACCTGCGTACAGGGGGACAGCTGTGACAAAATTTCTTCTTTGACCCCCAGGCATTGAAGTTGCTTGAGATCCAGCATTTTTCTCCTTTCAAAAGCACCGTTTGCGGAGTTTGCGGGCCTGAAGGGTCAGCGCTTGTTCTTCTGGAACCACCACATCGCCTTGAGACAGGAGGTCCAGCACCTGATGAATGGTGGGTTCTTTGCGGAACCCGTCAGAGGGTTTTGCCCCACCATTCCGGAATGCTTCATCAATTTCGCTCAAGACTGCCTGGCGGGTGGCCAGGTCCGGCTGCTGTGCGGCCATCAGGAAAATGGTCTGTGCGCCTGACAGGTCGAAAGCGTACCTTGCCACGAAAAGAATGGTTTTGCGCACTTCCACATCAGGTTCTGTGGTGAATCCCTCATGCAACCGCTGGATGCTGGTGCTTCTCCACACTTCTTTCAGAGGTGGGTGTTCGGGATCATCCACCTGGTGGGTGAAGGTCTTTAAGCCGGAAACGGCCTTGTTGCGCACCTGTGCATCTGGATCCTCCAGGCCAGCCAGCATCCATTCCCACATGTGTTGCTGCTCATCCGTGGTGTAGGGTTCTTGCAGCGCCTGATGCCCCAATTGATCCAGATAAACTGCTCGCACCTCAGGGTGAGGGCTTTGACGCAACTCCTGAAAGGAATACAGGGGCTGATCCAGGTCTGCCAGGGCAGTCACGGCAGTGGCAGCCACTTTTCCATCTGGGTCTTGCAAGTGGTCCTTCAGGAATTGCAGGAGGTCAAGGGACTGTTGGGGTGTGGCAGGATCTGTGACCAGTGCTCGTCGCTCCAGGGTGTAGGGACCAGGTGGCTTGTTTGCCCAGATGATTTTGCTGAAGGCTTCTTGCCTCACTCCAGGCCTTTGATCCGAAAGCACCGGAAGCAGAAAGTGGTTCACCAGGTTTCTCACCAGGTTTTTCAGGATCTGGATGCTGGCCAGGGCAACCTCCTCTGTTTCAGAGAGCCCATCCACCAGGAATTGCACGGTCTCGCTCCTCAGAGAGGGGAGGCGCCACAGACTCAGGATCGCGTCACAACGCCTCTGTACAGGAAAGGCTGCCGAAGAAGCCATTCTCAACAGGTCTGCCTCTGTGCCAGGCACTGTGTACCCGAACCAGTCCAGGTCGTAACCCCACAGATTTTCATCCAGCCAGCGCTCATACCAAGACACAAAGCTCTGGTTCTCTGGAAAAAAAGGTCTGGTGTATTCGTCCAGGTCAACATAAACCACCCGTCCACGGTGGGGGCCATTCAGGACCAGAAGGATTTCATAGGTGCAGCCGTGGGTTGCGATGTAAAGGGTGCCTTGGTAGCGTTCATCCTCATCCACCCCAAAGTCTTCCCACCAGTGTTCGGCCTGCAGGTCAGGTTGCACGATGGCAGGTTTCTGGATGCCGTCTGGAGCGTCCGCTTCACAAAACCAGCGGTCCAGGGTTTCCAGGCCGTAAGCTGGGCCGAAACCACTGGAGCCCACCTCCAGCACAAATCGGCGAAAATCTTCTGGCAGGGTGATGCCATGTTTGCTCTCGAACTGTTCCACCTGGGAAAGCGTTAAAGGCGGTTGCAGAACCAGTTCTCTGGGATCCCTGCCCTGTGGATTTTTTTCTTGCACATGCTTCAATTTGCTGCGAATGCGATTCAGTTGTTCATCAAGGCCCATGAATGCAGCGTATCACCCTCAAGCCAAGGGCTTGTCATTGAACAGCTCTCCACATTTTTGAAAATTGTCTGTCAGCCTGTTCCTGGCTGTCCCACGGGCCTCAGGGTGATCTTGGAGAGGTCCCTCTGAACGGCAAGGTCACCCGGAACACCGGAAGCACCAGGTGATGGTGGTCTTCGGGCCCTTCGTAACCTGCCCTTTCGTACCATTCATCGTCCCTGAGGCATTGCATCACCATGTGACCCACCGGGGTGATTTTGCCTTGCTGGCTCTGGTACTTGAGGATCCGCGAGACCAGAGTGCTGTGCTTGCTGAGGTGGGCCACCGGTTGCCCGAAGTGGGTGACCAAGTTCCCATGCAGTTCCAGAGGTCCCCACTGCTGGGCGAATCGCCGCACAGCGAGGCGTCCGTCCACATGCACCACTCTGGGGGAGGACAGGTAAAAATCGCTGGGGTCGGGCATGATTTCAAAAGTCAGGTGGGTGGGGTCCTCTGCTGGGGCCTGCACCGGGAAAGGGGTGACTCCGTCTTGCAAGAGGCCCAGTTGAAAATCCCGGTTTTTCAGGGCTGGGTGGCAGGTGTGCTCGTGGCGAAGGACGTGAAGACCACGTTTGGCGCGGGTGAGGGCCACATACAGGGCGCGTGTGTCGTCCCGGGTGGCTTCAGGGGGCACGTTTTCGCTGAGCACGAACACCTGTTCAAATTCACAGCCCTTGGCACTGTGGTAAGTGGAAAGCACCACCCCCTGAGGGGAGATCGGGCGGGTGTTTTCCATGCGCAGGGCCATCTGCTCAAAAGTTGGTCGGGTGAGTTTGGAGACGCTGTCCAGAAGGGCAGGCCACGAGTGATCTCTGGAACTGAGGTTCAGCAAAAGGCGGGTGTCTTCGAGGGTTTGACGCGGGTCTTCACTCACTTTGCCTTTGTCTTCCAGCAGGACCGACTGCACTTCCCGGCCCACCAGAGAAGACACTGGACGCAACTGGTCATGCACGTTGAGGAGTTGCACCCGGATGCCTTTTTCGCGCAGGAAGTGCTGCACTTCGCTGAGTTCCTCCCAGGTGCGGGCCACCACCGCAATTTCTTCGGGTGGGACCTCCTTTTGAAGCAACCTCTGGATTTCTTGGGCGATGGTGAACGCGGCGTCCAGCCTTCGGGTGTAGCGCCCCAGTCGCACTTCCCCGCCGGTTTCGTGCTGGCTGGTGATGCGGTTGTGTTCCCCTTTGAGGCGCTCTGTGTGGGGAATGGTGAATTCGATGAAGCGGTTGGCCACCTTGACGATGCCCGGCCCGGAACGGTGGTTGGTGGAGAGGGTGAGGACTTTGTCTTGCCCCACCTGATAATCCTCTTGGAACTGGTGAATGAAGCGGATGTCTGCCCCTTGAAAGCTGTACAGGTTCTGGTCGTCATCCCCAACAGCCACCAGGTAACCCCGCTGTTCGCTTTCCTCTTCGTCGGCGTTGCCGTCAAAGCGGGCCAGCAAGGTCACAAACTGGTACTCGAGGGTTTTGATGTCCTGATACTCATCGACCAGCACGTACTGGTAGGGACTGTCGTGCTCTTTGAGGTGCTGGATGGCCTCTTTCAGGATCCAGTCGAATTTCTGCTGGGGGTCTTTGAGGGTGTCCGGAGCGTCTTTTTCGCTGAGCCCGGTGAGTTTGCGGGCCAAGCCGTGAAAGGTGAACACGTCCACGTGGATGGAGAGCTCCCCAATCAGTTCACTGATGCGCTCGCGCACTTCTGCCACTGCGGTGCGGTTGTAGGCCAGCACCAGCACCCGTTCGGCGGGAACCCCCCTCAAGGCCACCAAATTCGCCACCCGGTGCACGATGGTGCGGGTCTTCCCAGAGCCCGGCCCCGCCAGCACCAGCAGCGCCCGGGAGGTGCTGTCCAGCACAATCTGTCTTTGGGTGTCACTGAGGTTCGAGAGGATTTTGTGCTGAAACTCGGGGATTTGCAGGGTGCCTGCAGTCTCCGGGTAAGGCAGGTGACGCTCACAGAACACCTGCAGGTCTTCGGTGAAGTAACTGGTGATCAGCCGGGTGCGCTCTGCTTCGTCGGGTTGCTTGAGGATTTCCCGCATGGCGTGCAGCCGCCTCGCGCGGTTCTCGTAATGCTGCTCCAGAGGCCGGTAAGCCACCGCGTTGTAGCGGGGCCGGGTGCCGGCTTTCAGGTGAAACACCGAGCCTTGCTCGAAATCCCCTCGGGTGAAATCCAGCACCCCCAGCACCTGCAGGGCACCGAGGCCGTCCAGCACTGTGAGGTCACCGCTGGGAGGGAAGTGCTGCTCCAACTCGGCCACATTGAGGGTCAGGCCTTCACCCACCTCCTGCATTTTTTCGAGCACCTCAAGGGCAAAGCCCCGGAATTGCCCGTAGCGTTCATCGAATTTCATGGCCCACCCTCCCACAGAAAGGTCAGGGTCGGTGAAGGTGATGCGGGCGGTGAGGCGCTCCATGCGGGTGTGGGACAAACCCAGACTGGAGGCGGCTTTGAGGGCGAGGTGCAGCCGGGCCTGTTTGCCCCTGCGCATCAAATCGGCATTCACCTGCTCGAGGTGCAGTTGCTGCAGGTCCACGTCCGGCTCCTCGGTGAGGTGGGCGAGAAAGGCCCGCACACTGGCGGTCACGGCGTCCAGACGGCCTTTTGCCCCGCGCCTGACCCGCAAAGACACCTGATAACTCCAGCGGGCATGACCGCTTTTCACCAGTTGACCCAGCCCCCTGATCACCCTGGCGGGGGTCAGGCTGCACAACAGCGCGGCTTCGCGGATGTCCACCTGCAATTCCACCCCCATGCGGGTGGAGTGGTGGGAAAACAGCTTCAGCAGCTTGCGGCCCTCCACCCCCAACTTTTGCTGGCTGGGGTGCAAGGTGATTTTGAGGACCGCGGGTCGCTGCTCTCCCTCAAAAACCAGCTCGTAACGCTCAAGGGCAAACAGGGCCACCCTCGACTGGGTCACCAGCGCTTCCGGGTCGTCCTGGGGCAGCAGGTGGCTGAGTTCAAAGCTGGACACCCAGCGGTGCAGTGGGGGAGACGACAGGCGTTTTTTGACCACATTCCAGGTGTCCTTGAGGGCTTTTTCACTGCCAATGCGGTTGTTTTTCTCATGCTCGAACAGCATCTGAAAATCGCGGTCGTCCCACAACAACAAGGCGTGTCCGGTCTCACCTGGCTTTCTGGCCACCCGACCGATTTCTTGCAGGTAGCTTTCTGGACTGGAAGGCGGCCCTGCATGAATCACCGTGTGAATCCCTGCCCGGTCAATGCCCATCCCGAAGGCACTGGTGGCCACCACCACCTCCAGTTCTCCATCTTTGAACTGCTGCAGCACCGCGCGCTTCTCTGCCGGGGTGATGCGGGCATGAAAGGCCCGGCACAGGAAACCCTGCTCTTCCAGAAGTTGGGCGTAACTTTCTGCGAGCATGCGGGACTGCACGTAAACGATCGACACCCCCTGCTCCCGGGCAAGGTGCAGCTTTTCCACGATCACCTTCAGGCGTTCGCTGCGCGGCACCTGCCGGACTTCAGTCTGGATTTCGCTGCGCCAGCGAAATGTCACCTCCAGAGGCACTTTCTGCATGGGCCTGCCCAGCAGGGGCTGCAACTCCTGCACGAATTTTTCTTGCAAATCCGAAACCACCTGCTGGGTGGCGGTGGCGGTCACGAAACCCAAGAGGGGAAGCTGCCCGCCTTCATGGATGTCCCGAATGATCCGGGGGATGCGCAAAAAATCCGGCCTGAAATCCATGCCCCACTGGGAGAGGGTGTGCGCTTCATCCAGCACCCACAGGTGGGGCTGCCGGTGGCGCAGCATCCCCTGCACCGCCACGTTCCTCAGGCGCTCCGGCGAGACGTACAAAAGGTCAATGCGGCCCTCCCACACCCCATCCAGCACTTTGCGCTGCTCTTCCGGGCTCTGGGTTCCGCTCAGAAAAGCTGCCCTTTCTGCCCACTGGGGGAGCTGCAGTTGCAAGTTCAGCACCTGATCTTCCATCAGGGCTTGAAGCGGGCACACCACCACGGTGAGGCCCCGGCGGTGCTTGCTGAGAAACAGGGCCGGAAACTGAAAAGTCAGGCTCTTGCCTCCACCGGTGGGAAGGAGGCCCAAAGGGACGGTTTCCCCTTTCATCAGGGCCTGCACAATCTCCAGTTGACCTTCCCGGAAACGGTACTCCTCCCCGTAAAAGCTTTGCAGTTCCCGGGTGAGGTGTGCTTCTGAGAGGTTCAGGGGCTGGTGGTGCCTTTCGGCCTCCGCAAAACCCTCAAAGGTGCGTTCCGTCCACGCTGGACGGCGGTGCGACACCCGGTCTTGCTGCAAAGCCCACGACAGGTAAATCAACGCCCCGAGGTTCTCTTCTCGCTGCAGGGGAAGGGACCACAGGTGGGTTTTGAGGTTGTGGAGTTCAGGTGGCCACACTGCGTCCACCTCATCAAACAGGTCCCTGAGGGGTCCAACCGGCAAGAGTCGCCTTGCTGCTTGATGCAGCACCGGGGAAAGCTGCGGAATCTGGGCTCTGGCTTTCTCGAAGCGCAGGTGGGTTTCCAGGGTGTCTTCCAGCGGATCGCTCTGGCTGACGTACTCCCGGTACGGTTTCTCGAGGGCCTGGGTGGGCTCGCCCGGGAAGACCAGTGAGCACAACTCCAAAGTGTCCAGCACCCGCTCTCCCAGCTGACTCAGCAAAGAGGGCTGCATGAAGTGCCTGAGGTGAGGGAGGTCAAAGCGCCTCAGGTTGTGCCCCACCAGCACCCGGGTGTCCAGCAAAGGAAACACCATCAACGGGGCGTCATTGGCGGTGAAGTGCCACACCTGCTCCCGACCCACCAGCACCCCTTCAATCAGTTCACCCCCGAGGGTGACTTCCAGATCCATCACCCGCCACCCTGCTGGAAGGCGGCTTTGCACCTCAGCCCACTGGACCTGCTCGGGTTTTTCCGCGACCTCATCCGCAGTGGGGAGGGTTGGAGTTTCCTCCTGCTGCTTTTTCAGACGGCGCCCCATGCCAATCAGGGCTTTCTCGGATTTGGCTTGCAGTTGACGCACCCGCTCTTTGCTCACCTGCAATTCCGCTGCAAGTTCTTCAAGGGTGGCTCTGGGCGCAGCAAACCAGCCGTGCCGCCGGATCAGGACCATCACCTTGCGTTTCTGCATTTGCTTTAAGGCTTGCCGGGCATGCAGGTCGGAGACCTTGTGCTGGGCACAAAACCCCTCAAAAACAGGACATGGCCTCTCCAGCCGCTGCTGCAAAGTCAGGTTCGGAAGGACAGGGGTGGGGCTCTGCTCTGGGAGGGGGGCAGGCTTGGTACTGGACGGCTGCTTCTTTTGCTTCTTCAAGCGGTCCATCTTCAGCACGTACTTTGCGTAAGTGACCTCATCCAGATGCACCTGCAATTCCCTGAGGTGCCCCGGGTGCTGCAACAGCAAGGTTTCCACGAGCCCCAGATGGTGAAGCTTCCGGTACACCTCTTTCAGGGTGCGGCCATGCCTCCGGGCCACCTCCTGCGCAGTGGCTCCAGACTCAAGCTCGGCCAGCAGTTTTTTCCTGAGATCTTCATCTTGATCCCGGCGTTCTTTTTGGCGTTCCACCAACGCTGCGGAAACCTCGGGGACCTTTTGGTACGGCTTTTTGATCAGTTCTCGCACCTGCTCAGCCGAGAATTTCTTGTGCACCACTTTGTCCTCGGGGTGACGTGTCAGGTACATGCCGAGCATCCCGTAACGGGCCAGGAAACTCAGGATGCCTGACTCGCTGCGCTCCAGATGACGGGCGAGGTCCGGGATCCGCAACCCCTGCTCGATGGCCTTCACCACCCACTGCTGGTCCTCTGGGGTGTAGCGGGGATGGCTGGTGGCGTGGGGAGGTGTGGGCTTGAATGACGTCATGGTGCTTCTTTCACAGGTTACGGCAGCAGGTCTTGCAGAAGCTTCAAAAATAAGGGATTTCCCTTAGCTTGATTCGGGAAGTTTCCCTGAATGGACCCAAGCGACTTCCAGGAAATGATATAAAGCACCTCGTTGATAGGGTGAGCCACCTCAATCCATTTTGGCAGGACATAATGGAACTTCTGAAACTCTGGGTATAATTTTCTTGGCGGCTTGAAGCCTTTTTTGGCAAACCATCGACAGTTCATCCCCTCGTATGTAGGGAAAACCTAGATTTTGGGACATCAGGTGCTCACTTCGACGGTTCATCCCCACGCCTGTGGGGAAAACATCTTGAGCCACAACGAAGTCAGGCATGACTGCGGTTCATCCCCACGCCTGTGGGGAAAACGAGATTGAGCTGCTTCCCCCTCCTGAGTCGGTCGGTTCATCCCCACGCCTGTGGGGAAAACGCGGCCAGTGTGACCCACAACGGCAAGCAGGTCGGTTCATCCCCACGCCTGTGGGGAAACCTATTTGCGCCTCAGGGCTTCCTGATCTCCGAACGGTTCATCCCCACGCCTGTGGGGAAAACAGCCACACGTCATTCCAGTGCCCTCTGAGCACCGGTTCATCCCCACGCCTGTGGGGAAAACGGGTTTTTGATTTGGTGCCTTCTGGCAAAATCCTGGTTCATCCCCACGCCTGTGGGGAAAACCGTGTGAATTGCTCCCCTACGCTGAGTCCGAGCGGTTCATCCCCACGCCTGTGGGGAAAACG
>NZ_KN050785.1:0-451 GCF_000745915.1 Deinococcus misasensis DSM 22328 | reverse complement strand
CGGTTCATCCCCACGCCTGTGGGGAAAACGACGTGGGGGTTTTTGATGGTGGGAAATTGTTCGGTTCATCCCCACGCCTGTGGGGAAAACGGCCCAGAGTGTAACCTGAATTGGTACTAGTGCAGGATCACAAGTGAGATTGTGAAGATGTCCGTCATCTGTCACAGTGAGCTATGGGCAGCAAAGTCAAAGTCCGACCCCTCAGCGAAACAGAAGTCCAGCACATCCAAGATCAGCTCAAATCCAAAGACGCCTTCACGGTGCGGCGCAGCCAGATTCTGCTGGCCAGCCATGAGGGTCAGGTGGTCTCCCAAATTGCCAGGTCCCTGAGAATCGCCACCCAAACAGTACGCAACACTTTTAGAGCTTTTGAAGCAGACGGTTTAGCGAGCCTACACGAACAATCCCATCGGCCGCACACCATAGTGCCCCGGATCGACGAAGCCGCTTT
>NZ_KN050784.1:14202-22736 GCF_000745915.1 Deinococcus misasensis DSM 22328 | reverse complement strand
CGTGAATCCTGAGGATTTGCTCTCGGCCTTTCACGTCGGGGGCATCCACGACCACCTGACGGTCAAAGCGTCCGGGACGCAGGAGGGCGTTGTCGAGCACGTCTGGGCGGTTGGTGGCTGCGAGGATGATGATGTCGTGCTTGCTTTCGAAACCGTCCATCTCGACCAGCAGTTGGTTGAGGGTTTGTTCCCGTTCGTCGTTTCCGCCCCCGACGTTGAGGCCACGTTTGCGTCCGACAGCGTCAATTTCGTCGATGAAAACGATGCAGGGTGCGGCTTTCTTGGCCTGCTCGAAGAGGTCACGGACCCGAGCGGCTCCGACGCCGACGAACATCTCAACGAAGTCTGAACCGCTGATGCTGAAGAAGGGGACTCGGGCTTCACCTGCGACGGCTTTGGCCAACAACGTCTTGCCTGATCCGGGAGGTCCCACAAGGAGAATGCCGTGCGGGATGCGTGCTCCAAGGGCATGGAAGCGCTCAGGGTTCCTGAGGAACTCAACGACTTCTTGAAGTTCGTACTTGGCTTCTTCGCAGCCGGCCACGTCACTGAAGGTGAGTTTGATGCTCCCCTCTGTGAGGACGTGCGCTCTCGACTTGCTGAACTGGGCGGCCCCATTGGACCCTCCAGAGACATTGGTGCGGAAAGAACGCCAGATCAGGAACATGAAACCGATGCCCACCAGAAAAGGCAGCCATTGCAGCAAAGACACCCAGAAATCGCCTTTGACGCCTGAGCGAACGGTCAATTCAGCGTTGCTGTTGCGAACCAGTTGCACAAAATCGGAATTGGTGGGGACCACCGTCACCACCGGACGTTTGCCGTTGGCTTTGAATTGCACTTCAGCATTGCCTGCTGCGTCAATGATCACATGACGCACAGATCCTTTTTCCAGATCATTCACCAGATCGGTGTAACTGTAGCCCTGGGCCAGTGCAGCACCCATGCCACCGATCACCAACCACAACATCAGTATTTTACGCATGCCACCCACCTTACCCGGAGTTTGCCCCTTGAGGATTTTTGTGTTCTGCGGGGAAACAGATACACCCATGCTAACACTCCAGAGGACTCGGGATGTAAACCTGCTTACTTTGGGGAAATCCTGTGATGAACGGGATTTTTGAGGGTCCATTCTGGGGTGCAAAAGGAGCTGTACTTTGTTCAATGTTGTAACAGAAAGGTTCAGCAAGAGGGTGTGCCACAATGCATCAAGGGGGATGCATGTTTGATGCTGAGGTGCTGCGCCGTCGGGTTTACCTGTTGCTGAGTGTGCTGGTTGCAACAGGGGGTTTGATGGGTGCATGGACATTTCCACAGGGTCTGGAAGTGCAAAACGTTTCACAAACTTTGCTCGGGGTGTTTGCCTTGATCACTCTGGGTTTGCTGGTGCAAGGGAAAATGCCGTCCTGGACCATTGAGCGTTTGGCTGTGGCCATGTACAGCACCTTCTGGGTGGTGCGCTTTCTGGTGGAGATGTTCAGTGCGAATTACCCCATGGGACGTTTTCCACTGCATTCCGAAACCGGTCTGGTGGCTCTGGTTTTGATGGTGTTCATCACCCTGCCCACCCGTTCAGCAATGCGTCTGGCAGGCGGGCTGTACCTGATGTTTCTGGTGGTTCCGTGGGTGGTTCTGGCGTTCATGCCAGAGCGCCGTGCAGGCTGGAATTTCGATGATTTTTTTCGCATTCAAATGATCACCTCCGGGATGGTGGGTTTGATTTATGTGCTGGGGGCTTACAAGGAGCAGTGGGTCAGAGAACAGGAACGCACCCACTGGTTGCACCACATCGCCTACACCGATCCCCTGACCGGCGTGTTCAACCGTCGTCGCCTGTACGAAATCCTGGAGGAGCAAACAGGACGCTCTGGGTTCAGTGTGGTGTTGTTCGATCTGGACCACTTCAAACGGATCAATGACCGTTACGGACATGCCACAGGCGACGAAGTCCTCAAACATGCTGCCCGAGAAACCCAAAACGTTGTGGACCAGCAAGGTTTTGTGGGCAGATGGGGTGGAGAAGAATTCCTGCTGGTTTTTCCAGATTCAGATGCCTCCAAAGCGGTGATGTATGCAGAATCCATCAGGCGCAAATTTCCAGAGACCGAGGTGGATGACCTGCAAGGCTTCACAGCCAGTTTTGGGGTTGCTGAACATCAGGCCGGTGAAGCTCTGGATTCCTTGATCCATCGTGCGGATCAGGCCCTGTACCTTGCCAAAGCCAGAGGTCGCAACTGTGTGGTCACCCATGATGCATATTTGCAAAACCCACAGGGGCAACAGATGGCTCAATGAGAAAAACCTGAAGTTGCTTTTTAGTTGAAGTGCATCTTCAAAAAGCCCGGTGCTCTTAGACTGAAAAACATGAAAAACCGTCTGATGCTTGCTGCTTTGATTTTGCTGGGTGCTGGCTCCCTGAGTGCTTGCACGGTGCGTGTGACCGCTCCGAGCGCCACCATCAGCTTTGAGACCGCCGATTTCATCAACTCCTTTGAGCCCAGCCGTGGAACGAACAGCACCTACTATGTGGGTGAACAGGTCAGTTTCCGCCTGAACACCACCCGTGCTGGATACGTGACTGTGGTGGCTCTGGATCCCGATGGTTACAGCAATGTGCTGGCCTACAACCAGTACGTCTCTGGCGGAACTTCTGTGATTGATGGTGGACCCAGAAACTACTTTGAAGTGGCCCCTCCCAGAGGTTACCAGCGTGTGCGCGCCATCTTCACCACCCAACCCCAGAGTGGTTATGCCCGCGCTTCCATTGAAGGCCGTTATCAGAATGGGCAATGGGACAGCCAGTTCAATGTGTACCTGCGCCCAGCCCCTGCCCAGACCCGCGACGTGGTGGAAACCGGATTCTACATCCGCTGAAATTTGACCCAATGAAAAAGGAGGCCCCTAAGGGCCTCCTGCTGTTTTGGATGGGGTTCAAGCGTTGACGGCTTGCACTTCTTTGACAGCCTGATAGATGCTGTCGTAGATTTCCTGCAGGTTCTCTTCTTCCACGCAGGAGAACGCCACACGCAAGTCGGTGTCGCCCAGAGCGATGGTGCCAATCTGGTATTTGTCCAGCAGTTGCTGACGCACGGCTTCGGCGGTGGTGCCTTTGATTTTCAGGCACATGAAGTATCCAGAGTTGAAAGGATAGTAATCGAAGGCATCGCTGAAGTTCCCGTTGTCCAGAATTTGCTTGACCTTGTTGGCACGGGCCTTCATGATCTCGAACTTCTGCTGCCTCTGGGCTTCAAAGCCGGGGTCTTTCAGGGCTTGCAGCAGGAAGGTCTGGCTGGGGTGAGGACCACTGGAAATGGTGGCCCGGATGATGCCCATGGTCTTTTGCTCCAGAGCGCTCAGGATGGCAGCGGATTCGCTGGCGTAGGTCACGAAGCCCACACGGAAGCCCCACACGTACTCCTCTTTGGTGGCCCCATCGATCTTGACAGGCAGGATGCGGGGGTGCAGCCCGGCCAGCAGACCAAACAGCGACTCGTGCATGGAGTCCTCAAAGAACAGGCTGAAGTAAGCATCGTCGGTGGCGACCACCACGTTGATTCCGGCCTCCGCAGCTTGCACCAGAGCATCAATGATGGTCTGGCCTTCCTGCTGGGTGGGGGTGTAACCGGTGGGGTTGTTGGGGAAGTTCAGCAGCACCACAGCGCTCTTCTTGCCCTGCTCTTTGGCATTCAGCAGGGACTCCAGGAGCCCTTCGCTGTTGAATTTGCCGCTCTGGTTGTACAGGGGGAAGTACACCATCTCTGCACCACGGCGCACCCCGAAGGACAACTCGTAGTTCTCCCAGTTCTTGTCGGGCACAATCACAGGGGTGCCCACATCGGTGAACAGGTCGGCCACGATGCTGATCCCGTGGGTCAGGGCGTTGGTCACGATGGGGTTGCCGTAGTTCTTGCCCTGCAAACTGGGGTTGTCCAGCACCATTTTTTCACGCCATGCGGTGCGCAGCTCGGGTTTTCCTGCAGGAGGGGCGTAAGGGTACAGGTCTTTGGGTGCATAAGCGGAAAGGTTGCGCTGCAGCACTTCAAGGTGCATGGGCACGCCTTTTTCCACAGCAATGCCAATGGTGGCATTGTATTTTTTGGCTTTCTGTCCGGCTTCAGCAGACTGGGACAGGATGCCTTCTTTGGGGAAGTAGATTTGCTTTCCAAGTTCGGAGAGCATCTCCAGCACGTGGGGGTTTTCCTTCTGAATTGCTTCATTCAGTTGTTGTGCTAAAGGGTTCATGGTTTCTATTCTCCTATCTTTTGGGGAGAAGGGGGGAGCAGGTTGCTTAGAAAATTGCCAGGAAAAGATGCCGAGGGCCAAGGGCCGAGGGCTAAAAATGCTTTGGCTTATGCTTTTGGAATGATCAATCTCCTTGACCCTTTCTGCCACGAAATGCACCATGCTCTCGGCTCTCGGCTCTCGGCTCTCGGCTCTCGGCTCTCGGCTCTCCGCTCTCGGCTCTCGGCTCTCGGCCTCTGGGCCTCTGGGCGACGCACGCGTAGCCCCTACAAGTAAACTGTTACCCATGTCACTCACCTTTCAAGAAGCCAGCGAACGCGTGGACCGTTTCATCAGCCAGTTCAAAGAAGGTTACTTTCCGCCCCTCCTCAACCTTGCCCGCATGACCGAAGAAGTCGGCGAGATTGCCCGAGTGATTTCCCACCAGAATGGCAAGAAGCCCAAAGCCGGTGAAGAGGTGGGCGATCTGGAGATGGAACTGGCAGACCTGATGTTTGTGATGATCTGCATGGCCAACGGGCAAGGTTTAGACCTCGAAAGGGGTTTCAACAAAATGATGGATAAAGTGGAGAACAGGGATAAAGAACGCTGGACGAAAAAGGAGTAAACATGACTTTGGCGCAATTTGTCAGTGCCGGTGAAGCGTTAACGGACATGATTCAGGTCCAGCCCGGAGTGTGGCACTCCAAGGCTGGAGGGGCCGGATGGAACGTGGCCCGAGTGGTGGCCCGCCTCGGGTTGCCTTCGGCGTTTGCAGGTGGCATTTCTCAGGACGATTTTGGGGATGTGTTGCAGCAACTCAGCGAGGAGGGTGGGCTGGATTTGCGGTATTTGCAACGCCATCCCAAGGCCCCTTTGCTGGCCATGGTCCCAGAGACCAACCCACCTAGGTATTTTTTTGTGGGCAACGACAGTGCGGATCTGGCGTTTGATCCTCACCTGCTCCCTGAAGGCTGGTGGGATGGGGTGCAAACCTTGCATTTTGGAGGCATCTCCCTGACCCGTGACCCTCTGAAGACCACCCTTGTGAAACTGGCCGAGCATGCCCGCGAATTGGGAAAATTCATTTCCTTCGATCCCAATTACCGCATCACCATGACCGCAGCTTACCGTCCCACTTTCCAACGGATGGTTGAGCTTTCCGACCTGATCAAAGTCTCAGATGAGGACTTGCAGGGTTTGCTTCCCGAGTTGTCTGAAGAAGAGGCTCTGGCCCAGATCCGTGCCTGGAATGCCAATGCCTGGATCATGCTGACGCAGGGGGCCAAAGGTGCGGCTTTGCTCACACCAGAGGGAGAGATTTTTGTGCCTGCCTTCAAGATCACCGTGGCAGACACGGTGGGTGCTGGAGATGCCAGCATCGGAGCCCTGAATTTCTCTTTGATGGTGCACAAAGGCTGGGGCATGGAAGGGCACCTGAAATATGCTCTGGCCGCAGCAGCAGTCAATTGCACCAAATCTGGGGCTTACGCTCCCACCCGCGAGGAAATCGAAGCTTTGCTGGCCCAGTGAAGTCAGGTGCCATTTGCCCCTCTCGACAGAGAGGGGTTTTTTCATTTCATTTGACAATTTAGAGTTATTGCTCTAAATTAGAGTAAATACTCTAAAGGAGGCATGGTGAGCAACCAATCCCGCATCCTGCAATCGGCCCGCACCCTGTTCAACGAAAAAGGCACCCACAGTGTCACCACCAACCACATCGCCCAGCATGCAGGGATCAGTCCGGGCAACCTGTACTACCACTTCAAAAACAAAGAAGCCATCGTTCGGGCCCTGTTTCAGGACCTGCAAAACCTGTGGGACCAGATTTACCAGTTTCCTGAGAACCCCACCCTGCAGGACATCAACCACATGCTGACCCGCAATTACCAGATGCTCTGGGAGTACCGGTTTTTTTACAGGGAAACCCTCTCCTTGCTGCAGCAAGACCCAGAGCTTGCCCAGCAATACCAGCAGGTGCGAGCCAGAGGCATGCAGGATTTTCATGGCCTGTGCCTGCTCCTCATGCAGCAAGGCCTGATGAAAGACCTTCCTGCAGAACGCATCACCATGCTGGCAGAAGCCTGCTGGATGGTCACCGATTTCTGGCCCACCCATCTGGAACTCTCGGGCAGAACCCTCTCAGAAGAGACCATTCAGGAAGGCATTGCCCTGATGTGGATGGTGCTTGAACCCCATATGAAAGGAACATCATGACTGCAAGAACCCTGTCTGAACCCGATCACGTCCCGAGCCACCGCTGGGTGGGTGCCGAATTTCTGGTGGGTGCACTGGCCATCAATGTGCCTTACCTGCTGCTCATCCAGAATTTCAATTATCCGGACATTTTGCGGGAAAGCCCCCAGCAGATCCTTGGGCAGTATCATGCGCTGGGAAGTGCAGGCATCCTCACATGGATGGCGTTTGCATGGTGCGGGTTTCCCTTGTTGCTGGCCATGGTGGGCCTGCACCGCATTCTGAAAAGCACCCATCATCCCCTGACCTACCATGCCACGGTTTTTGGTGTGATGGCTGCCGTTTTTCAGATGGTGGGATTGCTCAGGTGGGTGTTTGTGAACCCGGTGCTTGCAGACCTGTATGTGCAATTGGGTGCATCAGGAGCAAACCGTACGGCCCTCAATGTGGTGTTTCAGGCGGTTCACCAGTTTGGAGGGGTACTGCTGGGAGAACACCTCGGACAGGCGTTTACCGTGCTCTGGATGTGGACGGTCAGCCTGATTGTGCTGCAAACCTCCCTGTTCCCCAGATGGCTTGGTTTCAGTGGTTTGCTGGCTGGAGCAGTTTACCTGCTGGGACAACTGGAACTGCTGCACACGGTCATGCCCACCTTGCCTTACTGGGAGCCTGCTGGACTGGTGGGAAGCCTGTTGTGGCTTCTCTGGGTGCTGGCTCTGGGGGTGTTGCTGATCCGTTTGAAGATCAAATAGAAAGACCAGAGCACACAAAAAGCCTTCCGAAAGGAAGGCTTCACTTTTGTTTTTGATTGTGAATGGGTTTGACCTTCAAGCCACTTTCAAATGGGTCACATTGGTTTTGCGGATGTAATTCAGCAGCACCCCGAGCCCGTAGCACCCTCCGGCAAACCAGACCACGGTGGCGACCGCAGGGAAGGGGAGGAGCACCAGATACAGGGTCAGGCCAATGATCGAAAAGGTCACGGGATGGCTCTGGACCTTCAGACGCCGGGTCAGGGCAGCCCCGAGCAAAAGCAGGGAGATGCTTAAGCCAGCGGTGAGGGCCACCAGCAAGGCAATGCCCAGTCCCAGCAACATGGCGTTTCCAATCAGGGTGGACACCAAAATCACAGGCAACGCCACCAGAAAAGCCACATATCCCAGAGCAAGGTTGCGGTTGGGATCCCTGAGGGATTGGCGCACCAGAGCGGTGCCATGTCCAGATTGGTAGACCAGCAGGGTGAAAATGCACAGGAACGCGAAGTAGAAGGCGGGCCAGTACTCGGATTTCATCAGGTCCATCAGGGGAACGAAGGCCGAAGCCACGCCCACAGAAGGCAACACCGTTTGCTGGACGGGCAACTCTCCGTTGATGCGACCCAGAATGGCAGCAGGTTGAATGCTGGCCTGAATGCCGGGGTCTGCCATCACATCGCCCAGAATGCTGACGGTGCGTCCGTCCACCTGTGCCCCTTGCACCAGTTTGATGTCTCCGCCCAGAGCCACCACATCGCCTGTGACGTGACCCCGAACCACCACATCGCCACCCACCCGGACCACGTTGGCCACCTCTTGCTGAGGGGGCACCGTGGCCGGTCCAAACGCGTTTTGCACGTTGGGGAACACCGCCACCATGGCCACCGCAAACGCAGCGTAAGTGATCTGGGGGGTGAATTTGATTTTGCTGAACAGGCCAAACAGGCTGATCAAGGCCAGTGCGCCCAGCACCGTGATCACCGGTCCCGAGATGTTGCCGATCAGGTCCATCAAGACGCTCACGCCCACCTGCATGTCTGGAAAGACAAAGCTGAACAAGGCAAAAGCAGCAGCCAGCAAAGCCATGCCCACCAGATACAGCGGAGCAGGGTTGTGGGTGTCTTCAGGGTGGGCATCTCTGGCAATGCGGCTTGCCACATGGGCTGCAAAACCCTCTGGCGCTTGAATGGCAGGCAGGTTTTGCAGGGCAGCGGTCAGGTCTGCCTCGCTCTGGGTTTGCATGTGCTGCAAGACTTTCGAGGCGAAGCCTTCAGGGGCCGTGATTTTGAAGGATTGCAGCTCGGTTTTGAGGGCATCTTCCTGAATGCGTTCTGCGATGCGGGCAGCGAACCCCTCTGG
>NZ_KN050784.1:0-13997 GCF_000745915.1 Deinococcus misasensis DSM 22328 | reverse complement strand
GCTTCGCTCTGGGAATGGATGTGCTGCAGGACTTTCGAGGCAAAGCCTTCGGGTGCGGTGACTTTCAGGGATTGCAGTTCTGTTTTGAGGGCGTCTTCCTGAATGCGTTCTGCGATGCGGGCAGCAAAACCCTCTGGCGCTTTCACTTTGAGACCCTGCAGGTTCTGGGTCAGCAGGTCCTCCTGAATGCGTTCCATCACCCGAGCCGCCAAGCCTTCAGGTGCCTTCAGGGAAGGCAGGTCATGGAGCAGTTTTTGCAGTTCTTGATCGGTCATGGTCGGCTCGCGCAGGGCATAGGTGGGAGGCAGGAAGTTTTCCAGGAATTTGGGAGCGGCTTCGATGAGGGGTTTGGCCTGCTGGATGTTCAACGAAATGGCACTGTAGATGCTGGTGGCGGTGTAGGTGCTCAGCCAGTCGGGGACGTCCAGAAGCGGCAATTGATCCAGAGCGGTGGCGGCATCATAGAATTCCTTGAAACGCGCAAAAAACCCCTCTGGAGGTGGTTGACCGAAATCCAGATGGTTGATGCTGTTCTGGTTGTGAGCGTTCAGGGGCTTATCCATGACAACCTCTATTTCTCGGGCCTGAAGGTTCAGGCCATGTCTTGCACTTCAATCCACCCGTCCTTTGAGGGCTTGGGCGAGCATTTCCTTGGCACGGAACACCCGGCTTTTGGCGGTGCCCACAGCAACGCCCTGAATGGTAGCAATTTCCTCATAACTCATTTCTTCCACGAAACGCAAAACCACAGCTTCACGGTAATCTTCAGGGAGGGTGAGCAGGGCTTCTTGCACCAGTTCGGCGTTCTGGGCCCGTTCGGCCTGCACCACCGGACTGAGCAGGTGCGAGGTGACTTCGAAGCCCACCTCCTCTGCAGCTTCTTCCATGGAGAACTGGGGATGGGATTTGCGGCGGTGTTTCTCGATCTGGGTGTTGCGGGCGATCTGGTAAAGCCACGGCAAGAAAGGCTCGCCGTCTTTGAAGGTGTGGATGCCTTTCCAGGCACGGAAAAACACTTCTTGGGTCAGGTCGAGAGCGTCCTCGTAGTTGCCTTCCAGTCGGAACAGGTAGGTCAGCATCCGGTCCTGATGGGTTTCGATCAGTTGATGCCAGGCGCGCTCATCTCCTTTCTTGAGGAGTTGCAGTTCCGCAGGATGACTGGGGTTGTACTCTGACACTTGCGACACATGATTCATACGCGACCTCTGAGGGAATGGTTCCGCCGATGCGGTCAAAGACAGGACAGGCAGAAAGCAAGCCAGCACTTTCTGAACAGATGTCCGGAAGTTCAATGTGAAATTCTGCTCTGGAAGGCCAGAAAAATGGACATCAACCGGACCGTCTTTTGTATTTTACCTTTAGATGTCGCACCTACCCTGAGAACCCTTACAAAAGGAGGGTTCAGGCATGGACAGTCCAGAGGGTTTCCTCATCCACAACCGTCCATCCAGAGTAGACTTGGCGTTATGGATCTGGATTTCCTCACCCCGTACATCGGGCAACTGTCTTTTGGTGGCGTGCTGGGTTTTGCTGCTGGCTATTTCGTGAAAAAGGTGGGGAAGATGGCCCTGTTTGTGGTGGGGGGCCTGTTCATTTTGTTGCAGGTTCTGGCGGCTTATGGGTTCATCCAGATTGACTGGCTCAGCATCCAGCAGAAAGCCGATCCCCTGTTCAAAGAGGAAAACGTGCGGACCGCCACCGACCAGTTCATGAAGTTGATCACCGCCAACCTGCCCTTTACTGGGGCTTTTGTGGCCGGGTTTGCTCTGGGTTTTCGGGCAGGCTGACCGCTTTTTGGGCAAAAGAAAAGAACTGGCAAAAGCCAGTTCTTTTTGGACTGCTGGAATCAATCTTCGTCGTGAACGTCGGTGCCGTCGGGACCGTGGGGGTGGCCGTGCTCGATCTCTTCCTCGGTGGCTTCGCGGATGTTGACCACTTTGACGTCAAAGTGCAGGGTTTGTCCGGCCAGAGGGTGGTTGAAATCTGCGACCACTTGATCGTCGCGCACTTCGCGGACGGTGAAGGGCATCATGGTTCCATCGGGGTTTTCGGCGTAGTAGGTGGCGCCCACTTCCACGTTGCCTTCGAAGTTTTCAGAGCTGAACACTTCGATGGCTTGCTCGTCCCATTCGCCGTAAGCGTCGGCGGGTTCGATGGTGACGCTCAGGCTGTCTCCCACATTTTTGCCTTCGAGTTCTTTTTCGAGGCCGGGGATCAGGTTGCCTGCGCCGTGCAGGTACAGGAGGGGTTCGCCAGGCTCGGTTTTGTCAATCACGTCACCTTCAATGGTCAGAACGTAATCCAGCTCTACAACTTTGTTTGCTTGAATGCTCATGGTTTTCTCCTTGCTGCCTGAGGATGCACGGACAATGGTGGCTTGTGCGAGACTCGCGGGTGAAAAGTTTCCCGAAAGGTTCCTGAGATACGTTATATAGAATAGCAAGCTTTTTTCGAAACAGTGAGGGATGAAAGTTACGCTTGCTCCCACTTGCGGTCATATATCCAACTGTGATATATCTGAATTGGATAGTTTATGCGTGACGGTCCGGTTTCACACTCTGGAAGGTGATGTCATGGACCAGCCAGCGAGCAGAGGACCCGATGAAATGGATTGAATGGCTTTTGAAACTTTACCCAGTCGCATTCCGGGAACAGTATGCCCGAGACATCTTGCTGAACATTCGGGACATGCACCAAGATGTGCAAGCTTCAGAGGGGCGTGTGGCGGCACAGGTTTTTCTGCTCAGGTCAGGAATGGATGTGATTCAAGTGGCAGTCAAAGAACAGACCAAGGCAAATTTCAGAATGACCCGTCAAACCCTGATGCTGTCCGCAGGATTGGTTTTCACGATGATGGGCACGGTTTCTTATGGGATCTACAATTACCAGAGGCAACAACCCAACCCGGCCATTCTGAGTTGGATGGACCCCAGAGTGCATGTCGAAGAAGTCACCTCAGACCCTGTGTACCAACCCCTGATCCACACCATTCGCAACACGTACTCCACCTCCAAAATCAAAATCTGGTTGGCAAAGCATGACTATGGTTTTATGCGTGGGACAGAGAGCCGTTTGATGGTTTCGGTGTTGACCCGAGATCTGGATCAACCCCTCAACAAACGCCCCCGATACCCATCGAATGACGCTTTGACCGCCCTGTACGAGCAAGCAAATCAATCCAACCCTGAGAAAGCTGCAGCATTTCGCAAGAAGACGCTTGGGATCGCAGAAATGCTGAAATCCCTGCCATTTGACGAGAAAAGCATTTGCCTGACCTCTCCAAGTCGGGTTTTGCCGATCCAGTTTGAACAGCAACCGGGAAAAGTGTTTGAATTCTGGACATTTACCGCTGCTCAACTGGTTTCTTTCCCTGCACATGTGCAGAAACAGATGGCTGACCACCCCCGGAAGAAACCCGTTGCGCCTGAAATCTTGCACACCTTCTTTGGTCAACCGCGGGTCTACTTTCAGAGGGTGGAAGATGAAGCATTGCAGGAGCGTGTGCAGCAGTTGGACTCGATCAAGAGCCAATGGGTGTCCATTGGTTTTGAGAAGATGGCAGGTTGCAACCAGATGGTGGGCAGGTGGCCCACAGGAGGTTGGACCTCTGAACCTTGAACCTCATGATGTCAAGAACATGCAGATCACAAGGTGGATGTTGGCAAAGCCCATATGATAAAAGCATGCCCATTGACCAGCATGACGCTTTAAAAGAACATCCTTTTGAATTTCAAGTCCATTCCGACGGAAAACTGTTCGTTTACCACGAAGGCAAGCATGTGCGCACCTACCGCGATCCTCAGGCCAGCAAAATGCTCAAACAACTGGAAAAAGCCAGTCCAGAGCAGCAACAATTGCTGCTTGCCAAAGCCACTGGAAACTTCAAACGGGGCAACGAGCGAAAGAAATCTAGGTCTTAACGGCAGGGAAGCAGAGGTTTTCACTTTTGAGATCCAGATTTCAGAGGTAAACTGATGAGCGGTAGGTCTCAGGCATGACATCGGCCTGAAACACAGCCGCTGATTTTTGCTTGCCGTGCTGCATGGCAGCCGTTTCAACAGCCCTGAGACTTCAGGGCCTGCGTAAGGAGTGACGAATGGATTACGACGTATTGGTGATTGGGGCCGGTCCTGGCGGATACCACGCTGCGATTCGCGCTGCACAACTCGGGCTGAAAACCGCTGTCGCAGAAATGGGTGCAGTGGGTGGCGTGTGCCTGAACGTGGGATGCATTCCCACCAAAGCCCTCTTGCACGCTGGCGAGCAAATGGCAGAGAGCAAACATGCCAAAGACTTTGGCCTCACCTTCAACGAGACCAAACTGGACATCGCCAAACTGAACGGCTGGAAAGAAGGCATCGTCAAACGCCTGACCGGTGGGGTCAGCAGCCTGCTGAAAGGCAACAAGGTGGCTGTGTTCACCGGAGCCGCCAGCTTTGTGGATGCCAACACCGTGCAGGTCGGAGACCAGAAAGTCACCGCCAAAAACATCATCATTGCCAGCGGTTCTGAACCTGCCACCCTGCCCACTTTCCCCATCGACCAGCAAGACATCGTGGATTCCACAGGTGCTCTGGTGGTGCCTGATCCCATTCCCGGACGGGTCCTGTGCATTGGTGGTGGCGTGATTGGCTTCGAGTTTGCCCACGTGTACAACAACCTCGGCTCCAAAGTCAAAATCATCGAGTTCGCCCCTCAGGTGATTCCCGGTGCAGATGCAGATGCCGTCAAAGAGTTTGTGAAGGCCATCAAAAAGCAGGGCATCGAAATTGAAGTGCGCACCAAAGCCAACCGCTTTGAGAAGAAAGCCGATGGCCTCCACGTGGAAATCGAAAGCGTGGAAACCGGCGAGAAACGCACCGAAATCTTTGATCGGGTGCTGGTGGCTGTGGGTCGCCGTCCCCGTTCCAAGGGCATGAACCTTGAAGGCGTTGGCGTGAAGGTCAGCGACCGGGGCTTCATTGAAGTCAACGACAAACTGCAAACCAACATCCCCCACATCTATGCCATTGGCGATGTGGCCGGAAACCCCATGCTGGCCCACAAAGCCATGAAAGAGGGTCTGGTGGCTGCAGAAGTGATCGCAGGCAAAAAGAGCGCCATGGACGTGGTGGCCATCCCCGGAGTGGTGTACACCAGCCCCGAGTTTGCATGGGTTGGCCTCACCGAGCAGGAAGCCAAAGACAAGGGTTACAAAGTCAAAACCGGGGTGTTCCCCTTTGCAGCCAGTGGCCGTGCCATGACCCTGCAAAGCACCGACGGCTTTGTGAAGATGGTTTCCGATGCCGAAACCGACCTGCTGTTGGGCGTGCACATTGTTGGACCGCACGCTTCAGACATGCTGGGTGAAGCTTCTCTGGGTCTGGAAATGGCTGCCACGGTGTCTGACATTGCCCTGACCATTCACGCACACCCCACGCTGGGTGAGGCGGTGCTTGAGGCTGCAGAGCACGTGCACCGTCAGGCCATCCACATCTCCAACCGCTGAATCTGAAGGCTTTTGGTCCCTCCGGGTTTTCCAGAGGGGCTTTTTGTTTGTAAAGTTTCCTGACCCAGTCGGGGTTTTTCTGTGGCTTCATGGTTCAGGTGCATTTAACAAAAGTTTTACGTATGACTAAAGTCTGGCACGACAACAAAGGGGGCTGTTTTGACATCCCCCTGACGTGGTAAGTTTATTGTCACGTGTGCTTAACCGGGTTGAAAGTGGTCTAGATGCCACTCTCAAAGCCCATGCTTTTTTTCTCAACCAGAGTGTGGTTGACCTTACGGTTGATGGACTCTGGCTGCACACGGAAAGGACAACCATGAAACACCTCAAACACCTCAGCCTCATGCTGATCATGACGGGCGTGGCACAGGCTGCCACCGTGGAGCTCCGCATCATGGAGACCACGGACATCCACGTGAATGTCCTGAACTACGACTACTACCAGGACAAGAGCACCGATGAGTACGGTCTGGCCCGCACCGCCACCCTGATCCGTCAGGCCCGTCAGGAAGCCAGAAACAGCATGCTGTTTGACAACGGCGACCTGATTCAGGGAAACCCCCTCGGGGATTACGTGGCCCGTGTGGACCCCCTGCAAGAAGGCGAAACCCACCCGGTGTACAAAGCCATGAACCTGCTGGACTACGACCTCGGAAACATCGGCAACCACGAGTTCAACTACGGGCTGGACTTCCTGAAGCTGAGCCTCAAGGGAGCCAACTTCCCTTACGTGAACGCCAACGTCTATGACGCCGAGGGCAGAAAGAATTACTTCAAACCCTACCGCATCATCACCAAAGTGGTGCGCGACGAAAACAACGCCCTGCACACCATCAAAGTGGGTGTGATTGGTTTTGTGCCCCCACAAATCCTGCTGTGGGACAAAGCCAACCTTGAAGGCAAAGTCACCACCAGAGACATCGTGGAAACCGCCCAAAAATTTGTCCCTGAGATGAAAGCCAAAGGTGCAGATGTGGTGGTCGCCATTGCCCACTCGGGTCTGGGTGATCCCGATCCCAAAGCACTGGACGAGAACGAAACCGCTGGCCTGTCCAAAGTGCCCGGCATCGACGTGATCCTGTTCGGTCACTCCCACGCTGAATTCCCCAGCGCCACCTACGCCACCTACCCCGGTGCAGACGTGAAACAGGGCACCCTGAACGGTGTCGCTGCCGTGATGCCCGGATTCTGGGGCAACAACCTCGGTGTGGTGGACCTCAAACTGGAGAAAAAAGACGGCAAGTGGACCATTCTGGACCGCAAAGGCACCATCCGTCCCATCTTTGACAAGGTGAACAAAAAAGCTCTGGTGGAAAGCGATCCTGCCGTGGTCCAAGCCGTGGCAGACGACCACCAGCACACCCTCGATTACGTGCGTGGCAAGGTCGCCGATCTGGAAGCCCCCATCAACAGCTACTTTGCTGTGGTGCAGGACGATCCCAGTGTGCAGATCGTGTCTCAGGCGCAGATGTGGTACGCCAAGCGCATGCTGCAAGGCACCGAGTACGACAAGTACCCCATCCTGTCTGCTGCTGCTCCCTTCAAAGCGGGTGGCCGTGCAGGGGCCAGTTACTACACCGACATTCCTGCCGGAACGCTGGCCATCAAGAACATCTCTGACCTGTACATCTACCCCAACACCATCAAAGGGGTGCTGATCACCGGAGCACAGGTGCAGGAGTGGCTGGAGCGCAGCGCTGGACAGTTCAAACAGATCGATCCCAAAGGACCTGCCAATCAGGAACTGATTGACACCAGTTTCCCCACCTACAACTTCGATGTGATCGATGGGGTGACCTACGAAATCGACGTGACCCAGCCCAGCCGTTACAACAGCAAAGGCGAAGTGGTGAACGCTGGTGCACACCGCATCAAGAACCTGATGTTTGAAGGCAAACCCATCAACCCCGAGCAGAAGTTCATTGTGGTCACCAACAACTACCGTGCAGGTGGCGGCGGAAGCTTCCCCGGTCTGAACGGCAAGAACATCGTGCTGGATTCTCCCGATGAGAACCGCGAAGCCATCATCCAGTACATGGTCGCTCAGGGCAAAATCAACCCCACCGCCGACAACAACTGGAAACTGAGCCCCATCCCCGGCCAGAGTGTGCTGTTCCTCTCCAGCCCCAACGCTGAGAAGTACCTGCCTTCCAACGCCAAGAAGATCGGGACCACCCCCGATGGTTTCGCCCAGTACCAGCTCGGCTGGTAAGCTTCAAAAAAGCCAAGTTTCAAAAAAGCATGGCCTCACCCTGCATGGGTGGGGCTTTTTCTTTTGCCATCGTGCAAACCTGTAAAATGACTTTTTGTGAAGCGTTGTCTTGCCTTTTTGCTCGCTCTGGGTTCATGGGGAATGGCTCAACCCTTGCTCTTGCCCGAGGCCCCCAGCCAGATCCACAGCGGTCTGCTTTCTCCTTTTGGACAGCCTCCCATTTCTGAAGGTTACCGTGTGGGACTGAACTTCAGCATCATCAACGAGCAGTCTTACAGCGAGGGAGATTGGGGAAAAATCGGCATTGATGCTGAAAGCTGGGTGCTGGACCTGACCGCCAGAGCAGCAACCCCTGTGGGCGAACTCGGGGTTTCATGGCCCCTGAAATACGTTTGGGGAGGGGTGTTGGATGCCCCTCTGGATGTGTTTCACAGTGCTGTGGAACTGAACCGCATTGTGAATCCAGAACGGGGTCGGAGTCTGGCCTTTTATGAATTGGCCTCTGGTGAGCAGGCTTTTTACGATCAACCTGCTCTGGGTTTGGGGGATCCTGTGCTCAGTTGGTCTTACCCTGTCTCGAATTTCTGGGTCAAAGGGACGCTGGGTCTGCCTCTGGGCACCCCAGAGCAATTCATTTCTGCACGGGCATGGCGCAGCAGTGTGCAGGTGGGATACCAACAAGAAGGATGGGGTCTGGCAGGTCAGGTGGGTTGGGTGCTGGGTGGGTCAAATCTGGCCCCTTTGAAAGAGCAAACACAGTACGGGATCAAAGGCTGGTGGCAGGTTCCTTTTGAGGTGCCTGTGCGTCTGGAATCCGAATGGCGCACCAGTCCTCTGGCGGTGGGTGGAACTTTTGCGGGTTCCACATGGACACTGCGGATGGTTTTTGCAGGTGTGGGTTTTCAGGAAGACCTCACCCCAGCTTTGCCGGATGTTTCCCTGTCCACCGCACAGGAGTGGTCGTGTTTCTGATGGGACGAAGCCAGAGAGCGTGTTAGGGTCAGCGCAAAGTCTGACCTGTGGCATGTCATTGGAAAAAGCGTTCAGCGATCAGCCTTCAGCTTTCAGCAAAAAGCTTCTCCAGAGGCTTTTGCTGTAGGGAACAGCAAAACCAAAAGACACAAAATCAAAGCCACTCAGACTTTCAGCTCAAAAGGCAGCCAGAAAACTTTCCTCTTGGCTGATCGCTGAACGCTGACGGCTGATGGCTCTCTTGGTGCGCATGGCCGCAACTTTGCGCTGACCCTAGAGAGGGTGTAAGACACGAACCTCTAGCTTCATGCCGTCTGGCGAGGTGTAAGACGGTCTACAAAAAGCTTACAAATACGGCATAACCCCTAGCAGAAACTAGGGGTTATTTCGTTTTGATCTGTACGTGAATTTCCGAACATGGGGGGACAGCAGCACAGGTGGCTGGCTGTACCGACGCTGTTCTTGCAGCCCTTTTCACGGACAAGACAACCACAAGCCCCACTCCCTCGACTGCAAAGGAGAGTTACCATGCTTACACCTGTAGACCGCCGCCAGATCGAACCCGAAAAAGCCCACTCCTTTTTCAGCAACGTGCTCCAGCCCACATCTGCCCGAGATGTGGGTTTCATTGTGGTGGGTCATGTGCTGCGCAGCATGCCTCCTTTTCTGAAGGCCCTTGAGCAACTCGGGGACATTTTGGCGGTGGTGCCCAAACCCCGCAGCATCAGCGAAGCCTACTTGCCGATTGTCCAGAGCCAGTACCCCCTGTACTTTCTGGACCGTGAATTCACCAGTGACCGCAACCAGATGATCCAGTTCATCGAAAAAATCCGGCCCTCTGGACGCTTCATGATTGTGGACATCGGAGGGTACTTCCATCAGGTGATTCACGATCTGAAAGAGCACTTTGGGGAGCGTTTCCTCGGGGTGGTGGAGGACACCGAAAACGGCCACCAGAAATACGAGTCGGTGGTTCCCCTGACGGTGCCTTGCCTGTCTGTGGCCCGCAGCCTTGCCAAACGGACCGAAGACTGGAATGTGGGCAAATCCATCGTGTTTTCCGCCGAGGCCCTCCTGCGTGAAGAAGGCCTGCTGTTTGCCGATCAGGTGATCACGGTGTTTGGTTTTGGCAAGATTGGCCAGAGCATCGCCCACAGTTTGCGGGCCAGAGGCTACGACGTGTACGTGTGGGACCTTGATCCCAACCAGCGGATTTATGCCCAGTGCATCAATCATCGGGTGCGAAACCGCATGGACCTGCTGCAAGCCACCGACCTGTTTTTCTGTGCCACAGGCAATCAAGCCCTGACCGTGCAGGACACCCATCACCTCAAAGGGCACAGCTATGTGTTCTCGGTGACTTCGGCAGACGATGAACTCGATCCATTGCTTTTTCAGCGCTGCGACAGCATCCAGAGGGAAGCCCATTTCAGCCGTGTGCGCTTTGGTGAACGCACCTTGCACTTTGGCAACCACGGCAACGCCGTGAATTTCATCCATGGGGCAGAGGTGGGACCCTACATTTATCTGGTGCAAGCCGCCATTCTGGCAGGTGTACAAACCCTTCTGGACGGTGATCCCCCTGTGGGCTTTGTGGGGCAACTTGACCGCCAGACCGAGATGCGCAATGCGGAACTGTTCGAGGCCCATTTCGGCAGTGCCCACAGCACCCAGAGCAGGGGTGTGCTGTGACTCTGGATATACTGCAAGGCATGCCTCAAGACCTCAGTGTGTGGGAAGAACGTTTCAAAGCCTGCCTTTTTGAACATGCCCGGTTTGATGCTGGACACGACCTTGAGCACATCCAACGGGTGGTGCTCAGCGCCAAAAAGCTTGCCTTGCAAGAAAACGCCGATTTGCAGGTGGTGGTTCCTGCTGCATGGCTTCACGACTGCGTGATTGTGCCCAAGGATTCCCCCCTGCGCAAACAGGCATCCAGACTGGCAGCAGATCAGGCCATCGAACACCTGTCCAAAATGGGCCATCCGGCATCCTTTTTTCCAGCCATCCACCATGCCATTCATGCCCACAGTTTCTCAGCAGGCATTGCCCCAGAGACACTGGAAGCCAAAATCGTGCAGGATGCAGACCGTCTGGACGCTCTGGGAGCCATCGGCATCGCAAGGTGCCTGATGCTCGGGGGCAGCATGGGACGTGCGCTGTACCACCCAGAAGACCCGTTTGGACACCACCGGGAGCATGACGACCTGACCTACACCATCGACCACTTTTACCTGAAACTGTTCAAACTTCCCGGGCAAATGCACACACAGGCGGCCCGGGAAGAAGGGGAGAGGAGGGTTGTGGTGATGCGTGGGTTTCTGGAGCAACTCGGGCGTGAGGTGGGCTGAGACAAAGACATCTCCATCAAAGGCCATGATCTTGGCCTTTGATGTTTCGCATGAATTCTATACTCAAATCATGACCTCCCATCAAATCGTTCTGGTCACCACCCCGAGCATGGAGGTGGCACAGCCTCTGGCCCGCACTTTGCTTGAGGAGCACCTGTGTGCCTGCATCAACCTGATCCCGCAAATCCTCAGCCTTTACCACTGGGAAGGGGAGATCCAACAGGATCAGGAGGTCTTGATGGTCATCAAAACCGAAACCGCAAAATACGCTGCCTTGCAGCAGCGCATTCTGGAATTGCACCCTTACGACACCCCAGAGGTGGTGGCTCTGGACATTGCACAGGGCAGCGAAAAGTATCTGGCGTGGATCTCTGGAAGCCTCAAGCCTTCACTTTGAAAGCTTGTAAAGGGCTCCATTGTAATCGGTGAGGTACACCTCGCCGTCCTCGTCTTCACCGAAACTGCTGATTTGCATTCCGGTGTTGATCAGCAGTTTGTTGCTCCACTTGTTGTCAGAGGAGGTCAGGCCCCACAGTTTACCGGTGCCAAAATCCCCGAACAGGTACGTGCCTTTCAGGTCTGCAAGGGCTTTGCCTCTGTACACCACCCCTCCAGTGATGGAGACCCCTTCAGAACGGGGATACACATGGACCGGTTTGACCAGATTCCCTTTGTCGCAGTTGTCAGACGGGTTGTAGCACTGGTTGCCTTCCATCAAACGCCAGCCGTAATTTTCACCACCCTTGGAATTGGCCTTCTGGAAGTTCACCTCTTCCAGCGCATTTTGACCCACATCTGCGATCCAGAGGTCTCCGGTCTGGCGGTCAAAACTGTACTTCCAGGGGTTGCGGAGGCCGTAAGCCCAGATCTCATCTTTGCCGTCTTTGCCCACAAAGGGATTGTCCTTTGGCACCTTGTAAGGCAAGGAACCCACGTCCAGACGCAGCATCTTGCCCAGCAAGGTGTTCATGTTCTGGCCATTGTTCTGGGGATCTCCACCTGAGCCCCCGTCTCCCAGACCGATGTACAGGTAACCGTCCTTGCCAAAAGCCAGGTGGCCCCCATTGTGGTTGGCGTAAGGTTGTTCAACGCTCAGCACCTTCTGGGCGCTTTTGGGATCTGCCTCATTGGGGTTGTTGCCCACTTTGTAACGTGCAATCTGGGTGTCTCCATTGCGGTCGGTGTAATTGATGAAAAAATAACCGGACTTCTTGAAATCCGGTGCGAAAGCCAGCCCAAGCAAACCCCGTTCTCCGCCAGCGCGGGTCAGGGAACGCACGTCCAGAAAAGGCTCTGGAAGCACTTTTCCATTCTGGACAATGCGGACCAAGCCCCCTTGCTGCACCACAAACAGGCGGTCGGTTCCGTCCAGAGCACTGACCACCCCGAGCGGTTGATTGAAGCCCTCTGCCACCTTTTGCAAGCGGTAATCCGC
The DNA here is from genome assembly GCF_000745915.1 of Deinococcus misasensis DSM 22328. Lineage (NCBI taxonomy): Bacteria > Thermotogati > Deinococcota > Deinococci > Deinococcales > Deinococcaceae > Deinococcus > Deinococcus misasensis. The sequence goes on along the minus strand of NZ_KN050784.1, from coordinate 1,539 downwards.
TGCAAAACTGCAAGATGCCAGCAAAACCAGTCCCAAAACAAGTGAGTTCCTGCGTTGCATGTGAAACACCTCCGTTTCTCCAAATTACGGGAAACGGAGGTGAGGTTTAAAAGCCAAACTTACAAAAGTTTACAGCGCTACAGTTTCAGGGGTGGGCAATGCCCCTTTGGCCTGCATGTATTCAGCGATTTGCACAGCATTCAGGGCTGCACCTTTCAGAAGCTGGTCGCCAGAGACAAACAGTTCCAGACCGCCATCAAACACCAGACTGGTGCGGATGCGGCCCACTTCCACGTCGTACTTGCCACTGGCGTTCAGGGGCATGGGGTAGACCTTGTTCTCGGGCTCATCCACGAGTTTGACGCCGGGGGCCTGCGAAAGGATCTGGCGGGCTTCCTCGGGGGTGGCGGGTTTTTCCAGCTCCAGAGTGATGGCTTCGCTGTGGGCACGCAGGGTGGGAATGCGCACTGCGGTGCAGGACACTTTGAAAGAGTCATCCCCGAAGATCTTGTGGGTTTCCCAGACCACTTTCATTTCCTCTTTGGTGTAACCGTTGTCCTGGAAGGAATCGATGTGGGGGATCAGGTTGAAGGGGATGGGGTGGGCAAACACCTGATTTTGCACGGGTTTGCCTTCAAAGTAATGCTGGGTTTCTTGCAGCAACTCGTCCATGCCTTTGGCTCCGGCTCCACTGGTCGCCTGATAGGTGGACACAATCATGCGTTTGACCTTGAAGGCCTGATGCAGAGGATACACAGCCACAGCAGCAATCGCGGTGGTGCAGTTGGGGTTGGCGATGATGCCTTTGTGTTGCAGGGCGGCGTCGCCGTTGATCTCTGGAACCACCAGAGGAACATCTTTGTCGTAACGGAAAGCGCTGGAGTTGTCGATGACCACTGCGCCTCCGGCCACCCATTTGGGGGCCTGGGATTTGGAGATGCTGCCTCCAGCGGAAGCCAGAATCACATCGGCGTCGATGGCCCCTTCAGGCATGACTTCCACGGTCAGGTCCTGTCCTTTGAATTTCAGGGTGCTGCCTGCACTGCGGGGGGAGGCATACAGCCTCAGTTCGCTGAACTTCAGGGGACTGTTTTCCAGCACCCGTAAAAATTCGTGTCCGACGGCTCCGGTTGCTCCAACGATGGCTACACGCATACTGTCCTCCTTGCCTGCGTCTTCTAAACGAAAACCTGCCGTCTCAGGCAGGTTTCAAGCGGCAACGTTTTGTAACGTTACCGCCTATTGACCCTTGGGGAATTTGATGAAGTTTTGGACGGTTCAGAGGCCGAAAAACTGCTGGAAAAGTTTGACCCTCTTTTGTTCCCAGGTCCCCATATTCCAGCGGAATAACTGTCCCTCATGAAACATGGCACTTACACCTGACGTCAGCACCAGATCTGCTTCCTCTGTCACAGGTCGGTGGTCCTCAAACCACAGCAATTCCCGATCCAGAAGCAGCGATTCTACCTCCCCCCGGCTGAACGGTGCCAATGGCCAGTCAGCCGCGAAATCAGGATCCTGACCATAACCCCTTACATT
>NZ_KN050783.1:17114-31957 GCF_000745915.1 Deinococcus misasensis DSM 22328 | reverse complement strand
GAGCCGAGAGCCGAGAGCCGAGAGCCGAGAGCCGAGAGCCGAGAGCCGAGAGCCGAGAGCCGAGAGCCGAGAGCCGAGAGCCGAGAGCCGAGAGCATGATGTCCTACACCGTAAAAATCGTCAAGGGAAACGTCTGTAGGGGTGCAGCGGACAAGGAGACCAGCATGTGATCTCCTGTTTTGTACAAGACAGCGTGCTGCGCCCTTCATTGCTTTATCCCAAGCCTTTATAGCCCTCGGCCCTCGGCTCTCGGCCCTCGGCGTTCCTTTGCCCTTGGCCCTCGGCAACTGGCCTTCTGCATCAACAAAAGAGCGCCCCTTTAAAGGAGCGCTCTTTTGTTGATTGCTTTATCGAACCACGTCGTAGAAAGCGGTGTCGGTGATCCAGTTGTCCTGAGGGATGGGTTTCACGATGATGGACAGTTTCTGGGCCAGTTGTTTTTGACCAGAGGCGTTCACATCTGCAAAGCCACTCTGCTGGGACTCAAAACGGGCGAGGGTGTTCAGGTCAAGCTGGGTCTTGGAAGCCAGAGCCAGCACTTTGTTGAGGCCGTAAGGGGCAGCAATTTCAAAGGTGAACTGGTCTTTGGCGTCGGGGAACACTTTGGTGGTGTTGGCTTTCACGAAGTTGCCACCGCCTGCGTATTTGTTGGGGAGGATCATGTCCACATGACCGCTGGCATCCACGTTGAACAGGTAGATGTAGGCATCTTGGCTGGTCTTGGTGTAGATCTTGATGTTTTCGCCAGGACGGTAGTCAGGGCTGGTGCCAGATTTGTCCACCCACACGTCCACCTTCAGTTCGGTGGGCAGGGGGTTCACAATGATGCGCTGGGGGCTGATCATGGGGGCTGCAAGGGCGGTGGTCAGAAGGGAAAGGGCAACAGTGCCTAAAACAAGGGTGTGCTTTTTCATGCCCGTAGCTTAAAACGTGGGCCCAACACAACCGTGAAAACTCGGGGCAAATCCTTTAATCAAGGTTTGATTTTTCCTGAATTTTTCCTTGGGAAAAGCTGTAGCCCAGTTGAAGAAAATCAGGGAAAAGCTGTGTCAGACTTTATTGACCTTTTAAAGCAGTCCAGACTTTCAGGGCCTGCAAGTGGCCTTCCACATCATGGACACGAACCATGGCTGCCCCCTGCTCAATGCCAAACAGGTGTACAGCAATGCTGCCTGCATCGCGGTTTTTGGCCTCTGGCACATCTGCAATCAGGTCAATCATTTTCTTGCGGGACACCCCCAGCAAAACCCCGTAAGGCTCAAGGTCTGACAGGTGCCGGATCAGGTTGAGGTTGTGCTCCAGCGTCTTGCCAAACCCAATTCCGGGATCCAGCATCACAGAAGGCACCCCTGCAGCCAGAGCTTTTTCGGCCTGCTGAAATAGAAACCCTTTCACCTCTGACACCACATCCTGATAGTGGGGCTTTTTCTGCATGGTGCGTGGCTCGCCCTGCATGTGCATGATCACCGCAGGTGCCCCGTGTTCAGCGCACACCCGGATCATTTCAGGGTCACCGAGGCCGTTCACGTCATTGACAATGTGGGCACCGGCCAGCAGGGCTGCTCTGGCGACCTCAGGCTTCATGGTGTCGATGCTGATCAGGACGTTCAAATCTTGCAGGGCCTCAATGGCTGGAACCACCCGGCGGATTTCTTCCTGTGCATTCACTGGATCTGCACCGGGTCTGGTGGATTCTCCACCCACATCCAGCACCAGAGCCCCTCTTTCCAACATTTTTCGGGCACTGTCCACCACAGCTTCAAGCTGAAAATGCTTTCCTCCATCGCTGAAACTGTCTGGCGTCACATTGAGGATGCCCATCACTGCTGCCCCCTGCCAGGACACCCGGTGGATGCTCTGGTGGGGGGTGCTGCCGGGAACCGGATGGGCGAAATCAAGGTGGAAGGTCTTCATGGGGGGATTATATGTCTTGCAGAGAGCATCGTGCTGTACGTATAGAAAATCTTCAAGGGGAACTGTAGGGGCGAGGCTCGCCCTTGGCAGAAGGCGAAAAGGGCTTTGGCTGAAGCAATCTAGGGCGAGGCACGCCTCGCCCCTACAAATGCTCTCGGCAGGGCCGCAGGCCCTACAGCAACTTGTAATAAATCGCGTTGGCCTCCAGCACACCTCTGGTGCTTCTGGCATAAGCCGGAATGGATCCCACAAAGGTATACCCCGCAAAACGGTACAGCCTTTCCGCCTGATCCCCGAGCACGGTGTCCAGAAACAGGGTGGAGCGGTTCAGGCGTCTGGCCAGAGCCTCCACGGCATCCAGCAGCGCTTTGCCAATTCCCCTGCGGCGGTGGGAGGTGAGCACAATCAGTTTGGCCACTTCGGCGCGGTGGTTGCCGTTGGTGCGGGTTTCCAGATTCAGTTGCACGGTGCCCACAACAGCACCTTCATCCAGAGCGACCAGCAGGCGTTTGTCTCCAGACTGCACGGCCTCGATGACTCCATTCCAGTAATCCTGCACTTCTGTTTCAGCGAGGGGAAGCACAAAACCAATCGAGCTTCCGCCCTCTACAGCGTCTCTCAGAAGGGCAGCAAAATCCGAAAAATGGCTGCGAATCTGTTCTGCAGTGAATTCCTGAATCACAGGTCCTCCCCAATGCGTTTTCCCAGAATGGTCAGACTGCGTTCCTGACCGTCCAACACAGCAACGTTGGGCAACTCTCCATAGGTGGAAAATCCAAAGCTTTGAAACAGTTTCAGGCTGGGCTGGTTGTGGCTGAAAATGAAGCCCAGCAGGGTGTGAAATTGAAACTCGGGTGCCCGGTCAATGGCTTCTTGCAAGAACCTGCGACCCAGTCCTTGTCCTCTGTACTCTGGGTGCAGGTAGATGCTGACCTCTGCAGTATGGCGGTACGCTGGACGGCCATAAAACGCGGAATAACTGAGCCATCCGGCAATCTGGTCCCCGTCTTGCATCACCCAGAGGGGGTGGGTGTCGGGTCCGTGGGCTTCAAACCAAGCTTCACGGCTTTCAATGCTGATGGGTTCGAGGTCTGCGGTCACCATTCTGGAAGCGATGGTGCTGTTGTAAATCTCCACGATGGCCAGGAGGTCGGATTTCAGGGCGTTTCGGATGTGCATGGAAGCTCCTTGAGGGTCATGCTTCAATCAGAAAACATGATGGATGACATCAGGTTAATGGGCTTCTGAAAGGACTTCAACCACCAGAATGCGAATTTTTCCATCAGGTTTTTCTATGGATCAAGTTCACAGATCAGGCTACACTGAAACCATGGTGGAAACCGATCAACTGGTGGCCTTTGAACGCATCGTGCGGGAAGGCAGTTTTTCCAAAGCCGCTTTTGCGCTGGGCATTTCACAGCCCACCATCAGTGCCCGGATTCAGGCCCTTGAAAAGTCTCTGGGAGGTCCAGTCTTTACCCGGGGTCGCACCGTCCATCTGACCGAACGGGGGACCAGTTTTCTGCCCTTTGCAAGGCGGGCTCTGGCGGTCCTGAACGATGGTCTGAATGCGGCCAAACTGGCTGCCAGTGGCGAGCAGGGTGCTTTGAGGGTGGCTGCTTTGCGTTCCTTGACCGTCCATTTGCTGGCCAGAGCAAGTGGCGTCTTCATGGAGCGCTTTCCCGAGGTGCAATGCACCCTCTTTGAGGGGGACCACTGGATGGTGATCGAGCAGTTGCACGATGGGGTGGTGGAACTCGGACTGATCTGTTACCCCCCTCTGGATTATGGGGTGGCAGAGGTCAAACCTTTGCTGCGCATGGTGGAACCCATTGTGCTGGCCGTGCATCCTGACCATCCCCTCAGCCAGCAAAGAAGCTGGACCAGAGAAGACTTTCTGGCTGGTTGCCCTTTGCTGCTTCAGCAACGCTGGTGGCAGGTGACCCCTCTGGCCATCAACCGCCTGAACGAACAGGCCCGCAAGGTGGCGGATGTGCCCATGGAGGTGGGGAAGCATCTGGTGAATTCTGGTCTGGCCGCAGGTTTCTTTCCCAAAATGCTGATTCAGCCCGAACTGGACGCGGGTTTGCTGGTGCCTCTGGAGCTGGAAGGCTTGCCTCCGATGCACAGGGAAACCGCTCTGGTGCAACTGGCCCGAAGACCACACATCTCCCCCATTGCGAGGCACTTCATGGATCTGGTGGCGAAAGTGGCCAGCAAACTTGACATTGAGGTGCACAGGGAACACAGTACAGAGCATGCTCGATTTGACGATGTTTGAAGTGTTTCCCGTGCTGTATTCAGAGCGTCTGGTGTTGCGCGCCCTGAAAGAACAGGACCGGGACGCCCTTTTTGAACTTTTTTCCAGTCCTGCAGTGACCAGATACCACGGAACCAGCACCTTCGTGGACATCGAGCAGGTGGATGATTTTCTGTACCTCATGCACAGCCGTTACCAGCAAAAAACCGGAATACGCTGGGCTGTGGTGCTCAAAGACACCGGAGAAATGATCGGGACGGTGGGCATCAACAGCATCGTGCAGCACCGGATCGTGATTGGCTACGACCTGCAAGAACGGTTCTGGGGCCACGGATACATGCCAGAGGCGCTCAAAGCCGTCACAGATTACGCTTTCGCCATGGGCATTCACCGGATTCAGGCGATGGTGATTCCAGAGAACCACGGCTCGGTGCGCGTGCTGCAAAAACTGGGTTTTCAAGAAGAGGGCCTTCTCAGGGGATGGTACCTCTGGGAAGGCCGTTACTGGGACATGTTGAGTTTTTCCTTGTTGAAGACCGATCCTAGACCGTGATGCCTGCCTGCTTCAGGCGCTCTGCTGTAAACGGGACTTCACGCAGGCGTTTGCCAGTCAGTTTGAACAGGGCATTGCCCACCGCTGCGCCCACCGGAGCAATCGGAGGTTCACCCACCCCTCGGGGTTTCTGGCTGCCGTCTTCCAGCAGGATCACCTCCACCTCTGGGGCTTCTTTTGCTCCCAGAATGGCGTAAGCCCCGAAGTTGTCTGCGGTCAGTTTGCCATCTTTGACCGACACCTCTTCCTTGAGGGTGGATGAGAGGCCCCAGATGATGTTCCCCTGAATCTGGGCGGAGGCCCCATCTGGATTGACCACCAGACCGGGATCCATGGCACACCAGATCTTGTGGACTTTCACCTGACCGTCCTGCAAGGACACTTCGGCAATCTGGGCGACCAAAGTTTCACTTAACGTGCCACAGGCCAGACCCAGAGCACGCCCAGCAGCACGGGGTTTTCCCCACTGGCTTGCTCTGGCCACCGCGTTCAGCAGTTTGCGCATTCTGGCCCCCCACTCGGTGGCAGGCAGGTGGTCCAGACGGAATTTCAGGGGATCGGTTTGGGCTTCAAAAGCCAGTTCGTCCAGAAAACTTTCCACTGCAAACGTGTTGGCGTACAGCCCGAGGCCACGCCACCATCCGGTTTTGACGGGCAAGACCGGGTTGTAGGAAATGCCGTGCACATTGGGAATGTTGTAACGGATTTTTCCACCCGAGTACGACCCAAAATCGGCACCCATGATGGCCCCGAGGAAAGACGGCAAGGTGGAAAAGGCCACCACGCCACTGCCGACACGGTGCTCCATGGCCACAATTTTTCCACCTTCCAGCACAGCAGAAAGCTTGTTGTGGGTGGGTGGGCGGATGTACCCCTGGGTCATTTCCTCAGCACGGTCCCAGCCAACGTGGACGGGTTTGCCAACAGCTCTGGAAAGGATGGCTGCTTCTTCGGCCACCTGTGTGTGGGTTTTGCTGCCAAATCCCCCGCCAAGGTAGGTGGGGATCACTTCCACGGTTTCTTCTTTGACCCCGAGGGTTTTGGCCACCGCACTGGACACCCGGAATGGAAATTGGATGGACATCCACACCTTCACACTGTCTTTTTTCACATCGGCCAGAGCGGCCTGGGGTTCAAGGGCAGCCTGAATGGCAAAAGGTGAGCGGTACTCGGCCTGAATCACCTTGCCATTTTTGAAGGCGTTGGCCACATTGCCTTCCTTCTGGAAAGAAACGCCACCTTTGCCCTCTGGAACAATCATGTTCAGGATTTCATCTTGCTGCCAGAGTTTCCCTTCGTCCCACTGGGCTTTGATGGCCTTCACCGCATTTCGGGCCTGAGGCCGGGTTCTGGCCACCACACCCACAAAACCTTTTTCCAGATCGGTGTGGACCTTCTCGACACCCGGCATGCGGGAGGCTTCTGAGGTGTCTACGGACTTGAGTTTGGCCTCCAAAGTGGGAGGCCGCAACACCGCACCATACAGCATGCCTTCCAGACGGGCATCATAACCGTAGATGGCTTCTCCGGTGACCTTTTTGGGCAAGTCAATGCGCTCGACGGGCTTGCCAATCACCTTGAAGTCTCTGGGGTTTTTCAGAGGGATGTTGCCTTTGGGAATTTCCCAGGTGTCTTCTCTGGCCCCAAGGTCGGTGAAGGAGGCAAATTGATCGGTGCCTTTGACTTTCACACCCTGAGGGGACATTTCCAGTTTGGAGGTTTCCACACCCAGAGCCTTGCTGGCTGCAGTCAAAAGCATCACTTTGAAGGTGGCCGCAGCTTCACGAACAGGCTTGAAGGAGGTCAGAATCGAGGCGCTTCCTCCCGTCCCAAAACTGTCTTTGGGACCCACCTGTGTGGTGCTGACCGCCAGATCCAGATCTGGCACTTGCAAGTCCAACTCTTCTGCAGCCAGTTGAGCCACCGAAGTGTGGATGCCCTGCCCCATCTCTGCTTTGGTCAGGTACAGACGGATTTTGTTCTCTGGCAGGATCTCAAACCATGCATCCGGGGTTTTGGGCAGTTTGGCCTGTGCTTCGAGGGCATTCTCGGAACCTTCAGCAATGGCCAGTTGCATGGCGGGTTTGCCCAGATAAAACCCGAGCGCCAGTCCTCCTCCGGCCACACCCAGCCCAATCAGAAACTTGCGCCGTGAAACCTTCCATTTGCGAGGGCTCATGAACGGTCCCCTCTGGCTTTGCGGGCTGCGTCCAGCACGGCTTCACGGATGCGCACATAACTGCCACAACGGCAGGCATTTCCAGCCATGCCATCCAAAAGCTCCTGATCGGTGATTCTGGGGTTGGCATCAATCAATGCAGCGGCTTGCATCATTTGACCACTCATGCACCAACCGCATTGCAAGACCTGATGTTCCAGAAAAGCCTCCTGCACAGGATGCAGGTTCTCTGCGGTTTTCAAACCTTCAATGGTGCGGATTCTGGCATTCTGCACGGCCTGAACGGGGGTGATGCAGGCGCGGGTGGGCTGTCCATTCACATGCACGGTGCAAGATCCACAAAACCCGATCCCGCAGCCAAATTTGGTTCCGGTCAACCCGAGTTCATCGCGGATGACCCACACAAGCATGTCGGAGGGCTCTGCGCTGGTCTCGTAATTCTTGCCGTTGATGTTCAGTTTCACATGGCCTCCTGCTGGTTGCCTTCAGTTTAGATTGAACCGTGTGCAATCTGGGTGTGTCGGACTGCAAAGTTCAGCATGCAGGCTGTGTAAGATGGGACAAATGCAGCTTTCCCCCTTTGAACTGATCGGCCAGTTTGCAGCACTGCAAGCCAGAGCGCTCCCTTTTGCACTGGTCACGGTGGTCCAAACCGGAGGTCAAAAATCCCGCAGGCTGGGGGCAAAAATGTTTGTGCTGAAGGACGGAACCTGCTTGGGATCGGTGGGGTACGGAAGCTGCAAAGATCAGGACATCCAGAAAAACGCTTTAAGGGCCATCGCAGAACAGACCCCCCTGATGCTTGAATTGGGCGAAGAGGACCCGGATTCTTTGGAAGGGGGCCTCAGTTGCTCTGGGCACTTCACCGTGCTCATCGAGCCTGTTGAACAGGTTTTTGAAAGTTGGAACGATGCTCTAAACTTGCTGAACCAGAGGAAATCCTGCGTACTGATCACCGATCTGAAGACCCTGGAACGCAGGGTCAGTCTGGACCTTTCCAGATGCCCTGAGACCGTGATGCTTTCAGGCAACCTGCTGCTGGAACGCTGGATCCCTGAAATTCAGGTTCTGGTGGTGGGCCAGACGCAGGTTGCAGGCCTCCTGCTGAAATTGGCCAGAAGCATGGGTTATGAGGCTCAATTTTATGATCCAGCTCAGCACAGCTTGACCGAACTGGACCCGCACACCGCTCTGGTGGTCACCTCCCACAACTACGCCGAGGAAATCGAGGTGCTGTCTGAAGCCCTGCAAAGCGAAGCGGGCTATCTGGCGGTGCTTTCCAGCCAGAGGAGGGCCAGCACCTTGCGCACCTACCTGCAAGATCTGGGTTTTCAGAACACAGACCGGATTCATGGTCCAGCAGGTTTTGATCTGGGAAGCAACCATCCCCGCACCATCGCTCTGGGGATCCTTGCGGAATTGACCCAAACCCTTCACGGTTCCAGAGCTTCAGAAACCTTCGAAATCGCTTTGCTGTAATCTTCCGGGGTGTCCAGATCCAGAGCCTCTGAAAGGTCGGCCTGAATCAAAACCAGCGATTCACGGTGTTTTTGCAGGATGGGTTTGGCCCCTTCTTGCAAAGTGAGCAACTCTGGAAAAAACTGTTTTGAAAACTGCACTGGAGGGGCCTGAAATGCACCATACTGGCAGGACACCAGATCTGCTTCTGTACTTGCCACTTCCTTCAGGGTCTTGACCGATACAAAAGGCATGTCGGCCAGCATGAACACCAGACGGTCCATGTGACCCAGCATTTCTGCTGCAACCCTGAAACTGCTCCCCATTCCGCTCTGGAACTGAGGGTTCATCAGAAAACTGCATGGGAGGTCAGAAAGCACACCTGCCACCTGAACCGCATCCCGACCCAGCACCACAAACACCTCACCGATGTCTGCTTCCAGAGCTGTTTTCACGGCATGACGCACCACCGCTTTGCCCTGCAAGGGGAGCAACAATTTGTGCTCCCCCATTCTGGACGACTGGCCTGCTGCCAGCACCACCACCGCCCTGCGCATCAATACATGCGCTCCCGGTAGCTCTCGTCGAGGGCAGCACGGACCTGCTCGGGTTCACTGCTGGCATGGGCAGCAATCATGGCTGCCATGTCCACCTCTGGAGCAGTGTCCCTTTGATCGCCCCACAACTTCGAGCGCAAAACCGCTTTTCCACAGTGCGCAAAGCACTCCTGTACCGTGACCGCCAGAGCCAGTTTCGGGGTCTTGCCCTGCACCTCCAAAGTGGACAGGTGCTCTGGATCGGTGATGATCTGCGCGATACCATTTACACGGAAAGTCTCTGATTTGCCCGGAATGAAGAACAGCAATCCCACCTGTGGATTGGACAGGATGTTCTTGTAACCATCGGCCAGACGGTTGCCCGGACGCTCGGGAATCAGAAGGGTCTGGTCATCCAGAATTTTCACAAAACCTCTGGGATCCCCTTTGGGCGAAGCGTCACACAAGCCCTGATGGTTGGAGGTGCACAGCACCAGAAAAGGGGCATGCTCAATGAACTTTCTGGCGTGTTCATCCAGACGGGTTCTTTTCTTTCTCTGGACCAGAGGACTGGGTTCTCCACCCAGAATTTGGGTCAATTCCTCCACAGAAGTCACCACATGTGAAAAGTCGGGCATGCCTTCAGTATGCGGCACCTGCCCGACTTTGACCATTTCTGGATGGGGTTTGTGGGGTGATTTGTACAGGAGGGTTACTGCTGGGGTGCCTCTCCCCGGTATTCCAGCAAACCCGAACTGCTCAGGTACACCGGACCTTTTTGCAACATGGTGGTGATCGCAATGAATTCCATCGGGTCATTGACGGTCAACAGGTGCCAGGAGTTGTCATCGAGTTGCACGCTGATCTGGTGGGTGTTGGTGGGGTAATGCCACTGCAGGGTATAGCTCTTGATGACTCTGGGGGCCACTTCCACGTCGTTGAGGTTCAGTTCGTTTGCCATGGGTTCTCCTGCATTTGAGGTGGGGATGGTTGCTCTGTTTTATGGTACTCCATGGGGGCTGCGCCTGCCGAGGGCCGAGAGCCGAGGGCAAAAAGCCAAAGCAGAAAGCTGAAGGCAATGAAGCGAAAGCAAAAGCCACCAAAAGCCAGCAGGCCAACCTGAGTGTTTCCACTTGCATGTTCAAATTTGCCCTCGGCCCTTGGCTCTCGGCCCTCGGCAACACCAAGCCCCTTTTTTGTAAAATGCCAACCATGCACCTGCTCAGAGCCCTGCCCGGAGATGCCCCCGAACTCGCCCGACTGAACCGCGAATTGATTCAGGACGAGGGGCACCGCAACCCCATGGGCCTGCGTGAACTCACCGAACGCATGCAGGGCTTTTTGACCGACGAATGGGAAGCCACCTTTTTCATGCACAACGATGAAAAGGTCGGGTACGCCCTCTACAAATTCGGCACCGATGCCTTTGATGCCCGCATCCAGACCGTTTACCTGAGGCAGTTTTTCATTGGTTTTCCTTACCGCAGACAGGGCCTCGGGCGGCAGGCTTTTGAGTGCCTCAAAACCCAGGTGTTTCAGGAAGCCCGAATCCACATCGAGGTCCTGACCCAGAATGAACAGGGTGTGGCGTTCTGGAAGGCAATGGGGTTTAAGGCCTACAGTTTGCACATGCACACATGAGGGGCTGCGCCCCGCCGAGAGCCGAGGGCACAGAGCCGAGAGCAGACATGGATACGCAATTGGCGAATCAAGGTCGCTCCCTGCTTGATTGAAGCTCTGGCACCAGCTTTTGGATGCTCTCGGCCCTCGGCCACAAATTCGCAGTAAGATGTCTAGCGTGTATTTGGTCACTGAAGGTCTCATTGGTGTTGGCAAAACCAGCCTGAGCCGCTTGCTGGCTCAGAAGTATCAGGCGTCTCTGACGCTGGAAGTCGTGGAAGACAATCCCTTTCTGGGGGGATTTTATGCGGACATGGACCGCTATGCATTTCAGGTGCAGGTGTTTTTTCTGCTGTCGCGCTTCAAGCAGTTGCAGCATGTGACGCAGGGGGATTTGTTTCACCAGAACCATGTGTCGGATTACATGTTTGACAAAGACTTCGTGTTTGCCAGCATGAACCTCAAGGACCATGAGTTTGACCTGTATCAGGAGCTTTACGCGCAACTCAAACCCAAACTGGCCCACCCTGATCTGGTGGTTTACCTGCGTGCCGAACCCGAGTTCGTCAAAGAACGCATCCTGAAACGGGGCCGCGAGTTTGAGCTGGACATGCCTCTGGATTACCTGAGGAACCTCTCTCAGCACTATGACCGGTTTTTTGAAACCTATCCGGGGCGGGTGCTGTGCATCAATGCCGCCGATTATGACTTTGTGGGCAGGCCAGAGGACGCCTTAAAAATCCTTGGGGAGATTGAGGAGGCCCTGCAATGTACATTGCAGTGAGCGGAAACATCGGCAGTGGGAAAAGCACCCTGACCCGACTGCTCAGTGAACGCCTGAAACTGACTCCGGTTTTTGAGACTGTGGACGAGAACCCGTATCTGGCCGATTTTTATGAGGACATGGCCGGTTATGCCTTTCATTCACAGGTGTTTTTCCTCTCCAAACGTCTGGAACAGCACCTGAGTGTGGTGAACAGCACCCTCGATGTGGTGCAGGACCGCACCATCTTTGAAGATGCATGGGTGTTCGCCAGAAACCTGTACCAGCAAGGCCACATGAGCCAGAGGGACTGGGACACCTACCAGAGCTTGTTGCGGGGCATCTTGCCTGCACTGCGCATGCCAGATGTGCTGATTCACATTGAAGCGGGTCTGCCCACCCTGAAAAAGCGCATTGCCCTGAGAGGTCGCGATTATGAAAAAGCCTTGCCAGATCAGTATTTGCTGAACCTCTCTGGGCTGTACCAGAATTTCATTGCAGAGTACACGGCTTCCAAAATCTATTTGATCAACGGAGACCTGATCGATTTTGTCGAGGACCCCAACTTCATTGAGAAGCTGTGCGATGACATCGACGATGTGGTGGTGGGAGGTCTCTTTTGAAGTGGCATGATGTGTTAAAAGCGCTGGGTCTTCCCCTCACCCCTGAGAATCCAGAGGTTTCAGGCATCACCCACAACAGTTCCTGGGTGAAACCGGGCAGTGTGTTTGTGGCCGTGCGGGGTCTCAAAACCGATGGGCACAAATTCATTCCGCAGGCTTTGCAAAACGGTGCAGTTGCCATCATCGGCGAAGGGTACGAAGCACCCCTTCCTGTCCCTTACCTGACCGTGCAAAACGCCCGCCATGCCCTGGCCGATGTGGCTTGCCTGCTGCAAAACCACCCGAGCCGTGAACTTCAGGTGATCGGGATCACGGGGACCGATGGAAAAAGCACCACCAGTTGGATGGCTTACCACCTGCTGCAATCGGCAGGGAAAGCCTCGGGACTCCTGTCCACGGTGGGTTACCGCACGCCGGACGGGGTGCTGCACCATTTCCCCCAGCACCTGACCACCCCGGACAGCCCGGAAATTCAGTCTCTGCTGCGTGACTTGAGAAATCTGGGCACCACCCACTGCGTGCTGGAAACCAGCTCACACGCGCTGGAACTGGAACGGGTGCGTGGCGTGGAATACGATGTGGGCATTTTCACCAACCTGACCCCCGAGCATCTGGATTTCCACGGAGACATGGAAGGTTATTTTGCAGCCAAACGCAAATTGACAGACCGCAGTCCGTTCGCAGTCCTCAATCAGGATGATCCCTATGCAAGACGATTGAAAGACCATCCCAATTGCACCACTTTTGGCACCTCTCCAGAGTCGGAGTGGCGGGCCATCAACATTGAGGAGCAGGTCTCTGGTCTGGCGTTTGAGGTGCTCTCCCCTGCTGGAAGGTTTGCAGTGTCTTTGCCCATGATCGGGCAATTCAATGTGCTGAACGCTCTGGCTGCCATGTCTGCCTGCCACCATCTGGGTCTGACCGTTGCTGAACTGCAAGCAGGACTGGCCTCCTTTCCCGGTGTGCCCGGAAGAATGCAAATCCTCAGCCATGCTCCCAGAGTGATTGTGGATTTTGCCCACACCCCTCCCAGTCTGGAAAAGGCTCTGGAGGTTTTGCGACCCAGCACCACAGGAAAACTCTGGGTGGTGGTGGGCTCGGCAGGTGGAAACCGTGATCCCCTCAAACGTGCCCCTCTGGGTGAGGTGGCCTCCAGACTTTCCGATCAGGCCATCTTCACCGAGGAGGACTGCCGGGACACCCCCATAGAGGACATCCTGCAAGAGATGGAACGGGGGGCCAGAGAAACCGGAAAACCCAACTTCCAGTCCATCCCAGATCGCCGTGAAGCCATCCGGTTCGCGGTTCTGAATGCTGCACCAGAGGACACGGTTTTGCTGGCAGGCAAAGGGCCAGAAGACACACTGGAACGGGCCACGGAAACTTTGCCCTGGAATGAGGTTGAGGAGGCTCTGGGGGCGATGGGCCTTCGGCCCGCAGAAGGCTGAAGGCAGAAGGCTGTGGGAGGGCTTGGCACGCCTCGCCCATTTGCCGAGAGCCGAGAGCCGAGAGCCGAGAGCCGAGAGCCGAGAGCCGAGAGCCGAGAGCCGAGAGCATCATGTTGCACGTATCAAAAATGGTCAAGGGCATTTGTAGGGGCGCAGCGTGCTGCGCCCTTCAGTGCTACAGCCACAGCTTTCTTGCCTTCTGCAACAGGTGAGGCACCCCTCGCTCCTACAAAGCCCTCGGCTCTCGGCCCTAAGCCCTCGGCGGGCCACAGGCCCCACCCAATCGTTCCCCCTCATACAGTTCAACATCAAACTGTATCAAATCCCCAATTGTTAAAATCCCTTCACAGAAAAACTGTAGATCGACCATCCGGTCCAAATTCAGGAGGTGTTTACAGGTGACGAAGGGACTCACTCGCCGCAACACACTTAAGCTTCTTTCTGCAGGTTCCATGATGATGGCTGCAGGACTTCATGTCGGAGCCAGAGCACAGGGCACCACCACCGCCGCCTTGACCAACGGAGCCGGGTTTTACCGCTTCAAACTGGGAGACTTCACCTGCATGGTGATCAGCGATGGACAGTCCACCGGAGGAAACACTTTCCCCAACTGGGGGGCCAACCCCGGCAGACAGGAAGAATTTGGCAAAGTGTTGCAGGCCAATTTCATCCCCATTGAGCCTTTCACCAACAACTTCAACCCGATGGTGATTGACACCGGAAAAAACAAGGTGCTGATCGACACCGGACGCGGCGGCACCAACGGCCAATTGCTGCAAAACCTGCGCAATGCAGGCCTCACCCCTGCAGACATCGACACGGTGTTCATCACCCACGGGCACGGCGACCACATCGGAGGCATGACCGATGCAGCAGGCGCTTCCGTGTTCGCAAACGCAAAACTGGTGATGGGGCAGCAGGAATATGATTTCTGGGCCTCCCAGAACAATGCCGGGTTCAACCGCAACATTGTGCCGTTCAAAGACCGTTTCACCTTTGTCAAAGATGGAGATGAAATTGTACCGGGCCTGACCGCAGTGCACACCCCCGGTCACACTGCAGGGCACATGGCTGTGCTGGCCACCTCAGGCACCAACAAACTGATGCACTTTGGCGACGCTGGAGGGCACTTCCTGCTGTCTTTGATGTTCCCAGACCACTATCTGGGCTTCGACAGCAATCCTGAGAATGCCACTGCCACCCGCAAAAAAATCTTCGAAATGGCCGCCAACGAGCGCATGATGGTGGTGGGTTACCACTATGCATGGCCCGGTGTGGGCAACATCCGCAAAAAAGATGCCGCTTACGAGTTTGTGCCCACCTTCTTCAGGTTCTGAGAAGTTCACAGTTTGCAGTTCACAGTTCACAGCGAGAAAATTCCTTCTTGGATGACCTTGTTGACTTGAATTTCATTGCGAAGCCGGACCAGAACACCTATGGCCCGGCTTCGCAAACCCTTCTGCCTTCTGCCTTCTGCCTTCTGCCTTCT
>NZ_KN050783.1:0-17094 GCF_000745915.1 Deinococcus misasensis DSM 22328 | reverse complement strand
CCTTCTGCCTTCTGCCTTCTGCCTTCTGCCTTCTTCTTGCCCCTTAAAGCGTGCCTCGGTGACGGCACCGTCGGCACTGGGGCGCTGCCTTCTGCCTTCTGCAATGCTCTCGGCCCTCGGCAAATCGGCCCTTGCCATCTCCCCTCAGCAGTCCACCGGCCCACTCTCACCCCTCAAATGTTTTTCAAGGCAATTCTCCCTATAATTGCGTTGTTTGGAGGTCTTTCCATGATCAAGCATTTCTGGTTTGTTCCAGTGCTGCTGCTCGGGGCTTGTGCGCCCACTGCCAGCGGTCCCACTGGAGAAACCATCCCGAGTGTCAGAAACCATTTGCCTTTTGTGGTGGTGAACGAAGACCAGAGCCGCACGTTTCAGGTACCGGTCTCTGGAGACCAGACAGCCGTTTTGATTGGACGCCAACTGTCTGTGGATGGGCAAGCCTTGAAAGAGCAAGTGTACGCCCTCTCAAAACAGGGCAATTACATTGTGACTGTGCAGGATGGGGGCATTGTGTACATGCCCACCACCAAATTGATGGAGACCAAAGGGTTTTATCCTGAGGTGAAGGAGCAACCCACCGAGCAGTTTTACAAATTCTGCTTCCTGCCAGAGCGTGGACAGCGTTGCAGCACCAACATCCTTGCTGGTGGTGTGACGTTGTATTTCAATTCGCAAGCGGAAAGCCCCATTTTTCAGGTGTATGGGGATCCAGGACAGCGCAGCTTCACGGAAATTCAGGGGAATGGTTTCCTGGTGACCACCCGCATCAACGACTTCAAGACCTTCCTGAACCAGTTGCCTTAAATTCGGTTCATTTCATCTCTGGTCCGGTGTTTTCATTGCCCGGACCTGTTTTTATTGTCAGGGTGTGGTTGTGTCTGTCATGCAGTTACGGAATCTCTGGTTGATTCATCCGCACAAGTGATTTAGTGTACCTGATACACAGCACTTAAAGTAGGCCTTACGGAGGTATTTCATGTCGAAAATCAAGGTTCCCACCGACGGCGTCAAAGTCACCATGCAGGACGGAAAACTGCAGGTTCCCAACAACCCCATCATCCCTTTCATCGAGGGTGACGGCACCGGCCCAGACATCTGGCAGGCTTCTGTCCGCGTGCTGGACGCTGCCGTTGAGAAAGCCTACAACGGCGAGAAGAAAATCGTCTGGATGGAAGTGTACGCTGGCGACAAAGCCAACGAAGTGTACAACGAGACCATCTGGCTTCCCGACGAAACCAACGAAGCTTTCAAAGAGTACCTCGTGGGCATCAAAGGCCCCCTGACCACCCCCGTGGGTGGCGGCATCCGTTCCATCAACGTGGCCCTGCGCCAGATTCTGGACCTGTACGCCTGCGTGCGTCCTGTGACCTACTTTGATGGCGTGCCCACCCCTGTCAAACAACCCGAGCTTGTGGACATGGTGATCTTCCGTGAAAACACCGAAGACATCTATGCTGGCATCGAGTACAAAGCCGGAACCGAGCAGGTTCAGAAACTCATCAAGTTCCTGCAAACCGAATTCGGCGTCAACAAAATCCGCTTCCCCGAGAGCAGCAGTCTGGGCATCAAACCCGTCTCCGAGGAAGGCACCAAGCGTCTGGTGCGTGCCGCCATCCAGTACGCCATCGACAACAACCGCAAGAGCGTCACTCTGGTGCACAAAGGCAACATCATGAAGTTCACCGAAGGCGCTTTCCGCGACTGGGGTTACGAGCTGGCCAAAGAAGAGTTCGGCGCTGTGGAAATTGACGGTGGCCCATGGTGCAAACTGCCCAACGGCATCATCATCAAAGATGCCATTGCAGACGCCTTCCTCCAGCAAATCCTGCTGCGTCCCGCTGAGTACGACGTGGTCGCCACCCTCAACCTGAACGGTGACTACCTCAGTGACGCTCTGGCTGCACAGGTGGGCGGAATCGGCATTGCTCCCGGTGCCAACATCAACTACGTCACCGGACACGCCATCTTCGAAGCCACCCACGGCACCGCCCCCAAATACGCTGGTCTGGACAAAGTGAACCCCTCCAGCGTGATCCTCTCTGGCGAAATGATGCTGCGTCACCTCGGCTGGTCTGAAGCCGCCGACCTGATCCTCAACTCCATGAGCAAAACCATCTCCCAGAAAACCGTCACTTACGACTTTGCCCGCCTGATGGACGGAGCCACCGAAGTCAAGTGCTCTGAATTCGCTGACGCCCTGATCGCCAATCTGTAAAAAGCGTTCAGCTGACAGCTGGGGGCTGTCAGCCCTCAGCTGTCAGCAAAAAACACCAAACACCTTGGAAACCATCTCCAAGGTGTTTTTCTTGTTCTTTACAGGTTCGCTGTGAACTGTTTACTGTGAACTGTCTACTTTTTCTTCAGCAGAGAAACGATCAGGTAAACCACACCACCCACGATGCTGGCGATGATCAGGAAACGCAACAGTCCCTTCAAAAGGCCCACCAGACCGATGAACAGGCCACCCAACAGGTTGAAAAGGATGCCCAGCAGCCAGAGCACCACAATCGCGGCAATCACGATGCCCACGATTTTCAGCAGATTTTCGGTCAAAGATCCTTTCATGGTCATTACCTCACTGAGTCAGAATACGCGAGGATACCCCCGAGGGTTCCGGCAGGAAAAGGGCGCAGCATACAAAACTGCGCCCGGATCCGCTTAAGGCTTCACTCCCACTCGATGGTGGCTGGGGGTTTGGAGGTGATGTCGTAGACCACCCTGTTGATCTCGTGGACGTGGTTCACGATGCGGTTGGAGATGGTGGCCAGAAATTCATAAGGCAGTTGCGCCCACTCTGCGGTCATGAAGTCGGCACTGGTGACGGCACGCAGGGCCACGGTGTAAGAGTAGGTGCGCTCGTCGCCCATCACGCCAACCGATTGGATGGGGGTCAGAACGGCCAGAGCTTGCGCGGTGTGGTTGTACAGGTCGTACTCGCGGAGGCCCGAGATGAAGATGTCATCCACACGTTGCAGGATGTCGATTTTTTCGCGGGTGATGGCACCGAGGATGCGGATGGCAAGACCGGGACCGGGGAAAGGGTGACGCAAACGGATGTGGTCAGGGAGGCCCAGCAGGGCAGCAATTTCACGCACTTCGTCTTTGAAGAGGGTGCGGAAAGGCTCGACCAGTTTGAAAGCGAGGTCCTCGGGGAGACCACCCACGTTGTGGTGGCTCTTGATGTTGGCAGCCCCTTCTCCACCGGCGGATTCGATCACGTCGGGGTACAGGGTGCCCTGTGCAAGGAACTCG
Source organism: Deinococcus misasensis DSM 22328 (assembly GCF_000745915.1). Taxonomy (NCBI): domain Bacteria; kingdom Thermotogati; phylum Deinococcota; class Deinococci; order Deinococcales; family Deinococcaceae; genus Deinococcus; species Deinococcus misasensis. The sequence continues at coordinate 13,842 of NZ_KN050783.1, read as the reverse complement.
AAAGGACCGTACTTGCGGGCTTCACGTTCAAACGCCCGGATGAATTCACGGCCAATGATTTTGCGTTTCTGCTCGGGATCGCTGACCCCATCCAGAGCCCCAAGGAACTCCTCGGAGGCGTCCACGACCACCAGATTCACACCCAGAGGACGCAGGGCCTGCTCCACCTGATCGCGTTCACCCAGACGCAAAAGACCGTGGTCAATGAACACAGCGGTCAGTTGCTCGCCCACTGCTTTGGCCAGCAGGAGGGCAAGTGTGCTGGAGTCCACGCCTCCAGAAATGCCCAGCAGCACTTTGCCAGAGCCGACTTTGGCCCGCACATCGGCAATCAGTTCTTCCACGATGTGCTCGGGGGTCCAGTCGCGGGCCACGCCACACACCTCAAGGAAGTTGAGGAGCACTTGCGTGCCTTTGGGGGTGTGAACCACCTCAGGGTGGAATTGCACCCCATAACGGCGGGTTTCATTGTTCTCGATGGCGGTCACAGGCGTGTCGATGGTCTCCGCAACCACATCGTAGCCTTCAGGCAGGGTGATGACGGAATCGCTGTGGCTCATCCATGCGATGAATTCACCAGAAACCCCAGCAAAAAGGCGACCCGAGTATTTGCTCAGTTCGGCTTTGCCGTACTCGCGTTTGCCTGCACGTTTGACTTCCCCACCTGCCGTGTGGGCCAGATACTGCATGCCGTAACAAATCCCGAGGATGGGCACTTCCAGATCCAGCACCCCTGCTGCAGGTTTGGGTGCATTGTCATCGTAAACGCTGCTTGGGCCACCCGAGAGCACCACACCCTGGGGTTTTTCTTGCAGGATGCGCTCCAGAGGGGCACCGCCGGGAAGGATCACACTGTAGACGCCCAATTCACGGAAACGTCTGGCGATCAGACGGGTGAACTGGCTGCCGAAATCAAGAATCACGATGCTCACAAGAGCCTCCTGTCAAAACCGGCCTCAAAATGGCTTTGAGACCCAAAAAATCAGTCAGGACCGTTCAAACCTCTGGTCGCTGACTGCGCCTGAAAGACCGACCGACATTCCGCAGGGATCACCCTGCCAGAAATTCTTTTGAATTATACGGGAAAGGGTGGGAAATCGACCAGTTTTGTACAGGGAGGCTGAGGGCATGTAGGGGCGAGGCGTGCCTCGCCCTGCGTTGCTGATGCCAAAGCTTTTTATCCCTGTGCCCTCGGCTTCACTGCAAATCAATGGTCATCGGTCCAGAGGTGGGCATTTCCAGTTTGAAGGTGGAGGTGCGCATGCCGGGAACTTCCACTTTCAGGATGTAGTCCCCTTTGACTGAGGGGAAACGCACCGTGCCGGGCACCAGACCGAGGGTGTCTCCGGCTTTGTAACTGCTGCCTTCGGGGACCTTCACTGCGACCAGTTTGGCCTGTGAGTTGTAAGGTTGTCCTTTGCGGGTGAGGGCAAAATCCACGACACAGCATGTGGCGGTGGTTGTGGTTGTGGTGTCTGGGGTTTTGGCTTGCTGGTTGGCAGCGTACCACCAACCGACCCCTGCCCCGGCCAGCAACAAAATGCCAATGCCGATGGTGGTCAGGTAACGCAGGATCCCAGAGCCTCCAGCATTTTGTTGTTGCTGGGCTTGCTGTGGGGTTTGCACCTGACGCCAGGATTCATCGTCGTCCCAACCGATGCGGACCACCACAGGTGGGGCCTCTGGCTCTGAAGGGAGGTCCTCAATCTGGATTTCGGCCTCTTCAAAGGTTTCGGTGGGCTCTGGCTCTGGGGCCGCTTTGACGCTTTGCAAAACCGTCTGGGTGGAGGTCTTGGGCCTTGCCACAAAGTCACGCAGCAGGTGGGCTGCACTGATGAAGTGGTTTTGCATCAGGCGTTCCAGCTGGTTTCGCATGACCGTGGACAGCTCTGAAGAGGGCTGTCCACCCATCAGTTGCATGACCACTTTGGCGAGGTTGCGGATGTCGGTTTTTTCGCTGCCAGAGGTGACTCCAGCTCCAGCGAAAAGCACATCTTTTCCATTCAGAAGGCAGTTGTGGATGGTGAAACGGCCAAAGGTTTTCCCAGCTTCGTGCAGGCCTTGCAGCATGCGCAAACCCGCTTCCCAGATGTCTTCTAAAAGGTCTCTGGGGATGCTTTTGGGAAGAGGCCGGAATGTCAGGGGAAGGCCAGCCATCAGGTAATAATCCCGACCTTCGTGGCCCGAGTCCAGAAACGGCAACAGGTGCGGCGCAGAAAGCTCGGTGAGGGTCAGCGGTTCACGGCTGAGGTACAGCAGAACCGGCATACCGGTGATGGTGTCCGTACCCAGGTAGGTTCGGATGTCGCCGTCCTCCAGCAGGAGTTCAGGCAGGTAAGGACCACACGCGGGAATCACGGGCTGATTATAGCGCCTTTTGTGAAAAAAGGCATGACAATGGGGATGAAAAGCCTGAACAGGTGAGCAGAACACGTTTCAAATTGCCGAGAGCCGAGGGCAGAGAGCCGAGGGCACCCTCAGAACTGTTGACACTGCATCACACAACAAAATTCAGAAAGCCTGACGCCACCATCACCTCAAGCACAAATGCAGTGGTTCTCAAATGTTGAATCAAAAGCTGGAAATGTCTTTCTGGTCTTATGTCTCCACAACACAGGTGGTCACCGGTCACCCGCCCTCGGCCCTTGGCTCTCAGCCCTTGGCAGGGCGCAGCCCTTTTTTCTCAGTTTCGACTCATCTATTGTGACGCTACTCCTTGAGTGCCAACCCCTTGCAGTGCTACCCTGCTTAGCATGCCTGTGGTCACTGAAGACATCGTGTTAAAAGCCCTGAGCCTCGTGAACGACCCCGAGTTGCATCAGGATCTGGTTTCGCTGGGAATGGTCGAACGGGTTTCGGTGAGTGGCACGCAAGTGCACGTCAAGATCAACCTCACCACCCCTGCCTGTCCCCTCAAGGGGGTCATCGAGGCAGACGTTCGCCGCGCCATCGAAGCGGTCGGTGCCAGCAGTGTCAATGTGGAATTTGGTGCCACAGTGCGCTCCAACAACAAACCTGCCCTGCCCGGAATCCAGCACGTGATTCTGGTGGGCAGTGGAAAAGGGGGCGTGGGAAAATCCAGCGTCTCCACCAACCTGGCCATCGCTCTGGCCCAGAGTGGTGCCCGTGTGGGCCTGATGGACGCCGACATTTACGGCCCCAGCATTGCGCACATGCTGGGCAACACCGAAGACCGCATCAAAGCCAACCAGAACAAGCAAATGCTGCCTCTGGAACGCTTTGGGGTGAAATTCCTTTCCATGGCCAATCTGGTGCCCGCAGGTCAGGCTCTGGTGTGGCGTGGTCCCATGCTGCACGGTGCCATCCAGCAGTTCCTCAAAGAAGCCATGTGGGGCGAACTGGACTACCTGATCATCGATTTGCCCCCAGGCACTGGTGATGTGCAGCTTTCTCTGGCCCAGTCGGTCAGCATCACCGGAGCGGTCATCGTGACCACCCCTCAGGATGTTGCCCTGATTGATGCGGCCCGAGCACTGGACATGTTCAAGAAGAGCAGCATTCCGATTCTGGGTGTCGTGGAGAACATGAGTTACTTCATTGCTCCAGACACCGGAACCCGCTACGACATCTTTGGACACGGAGGCGGCAAACGCAAAGCCGAACAGATGGCCCTGCATTTCCTTGGCGAGGTCCCGCTGGACATGCCCCTGCGTGAAGCTTCCGATCAGGGAACCCCAGTGGTGATTTCCCACCCCGAGAGCACTTCTGCTCAGGCCCTTGTGAAGATCAGCCAGAACCTTGCTGGACGCATCAGTGTCCAGAGCCTGCAATCCCTGCCCATGCTGTAACCCTTATGCTGCCCAATCCAGACCACACCAAACGCAAAATTCTGGCCCATCTGAAAGAGTCCTGCGGTGCCACCACCCAGGACCTTGCAGCGGCTCTGGGCGTGACGGTTCCTGCCATCCGCAAACACCTTGTGGATCTGGAAGAGGAGCAGTACATTGCCGGTCAACTGGAAAAACGCTGTGGGAAAGGCCGTCCACAGTTCGTTTACCACCTCACCCACAAAGGCGAGGAGGCTTTCCCCAAGAATTACTCAGGCCTGTGTCTGGATTTGCTGGGCCATCTGGAAAGCCTGTGTGGTGAGCAGATGGTGTTGCAGTTGTTCTCTGCCAGAGAAGAATCCCTGTACCAGCAACTGGCTCCGCAACTGGCGCACCTGACTCTGGATCAGAAAGTACGGAAGTTGTCAGAGCTGTTGTGCGAAGCTGGTTATCAGGCCACCCTCACCGATGCCGGTGAGTGGTTGCTGGAGCAACGCAACTGCCCGAGCATCGCCGTGGCCCGGCGATACAAGGCGCTCTGTCAGTGTGAGATGAGTCTCTACGAACGGCTGCTGGGTGTCCCCATTGAGCGAGTCAGTCAGATCGCTACCGGTGCAGGGGCTTGCCGTTATAAAATAACGAAGGCTTGAGTCCTATGACCTTATACGGCGTTTTGGTTTGGCCCCACCCCGAGTTGATGCGTTTCATTCGGGCGTTTCAGCGAGATCATCAGTTGGCAGGATACGGCGTACCGCACATCAATTTGCGCTCACCGTTTTACTGGCAAGGCAGCGAAGAGGAATTGAAAGAGAAGTTTCATGACCTTTCCCGCGACCTCTCCACACTGACCCTCAGCTCGTGCGGGTGGAAAAGGTTCCCGAATGTGCTTTACGTCTCGCTGGAGAGCACCCCGAGTTTCCGGGAAGCCCACCAGATGTGCAGGACCCTTGGAGGAGAACCGTTCAAACCCGTGGATGGGCCGGATTACCTGCCCCACATCACGGTCGGACTTGGGATTGTCCCGTGGGAGGAAGAAGCTGTCTGGCAACTTGCCCAGCAGACCTACATCCCCCACCTGACCTGGACCTGTTCTGAACTGGTGCTCACCAAGGATGTGTGCGGAGAATTCACCATTGTGGATTCGGTGCCACTCAACCGTTCCAGTGTGCTCGTGGACCATTGATGGCCCAGCAAAACAGCTTCATTGGTTGATCATGTGAACCGCAGTTCGCGCGAGGGCAGCAAAAATGTCCTCGCGCAACTTTTGGTCTGGCACAGTGTCCTGCAACGCCTGCTGCATGCAAGAGAGCCATGCTCTGGCCTCTGTCTCTCCGATGGGGAAAGGCAGGTGCCGCATGCGCAACCTCGGGTGTCCGTACTTCTGCAGGTACAGAGAAGGACCCCCAAAAAAGCCACTCATGAAAGCAAACTGCTTTTCGCGGGTTTCGGTGAGGTCCTCGGGGAAGATTTCGCTAAGCCGGGGATGCTGGTGCACCAGATCGTAAAATCGGTGGATCAATGTCCAGAGCCCCGCTTCGGTCAGGCGGTCATAGAGGGTGGCTTCTTCCATGGGCCGAAGGTCCACGGGTCACAACTCCTCAACATGAACATTGAAGGCCAACCGTCTGGAACGGCCCTTGGGCAAATCCAGATCGAAGACCGGCATGAACACGCTGGACTGGTACAGGGGGCGTTTGCGGTCACAGACCACCGGGTAGTGCCAGATGGTGGCTTCGCGCCCCTCGAATTCAAAAACCACCCTTATGCCAAGCCACTCGTCCACGATGCCTGCGTGGGTCACCTCGCGGTGCTCCTGTGTGGACCCCAGAGATCCCACTTTGCGTCCATTGATGTAGAAGTAGCGGTCCGGGGAATCTCCGGCCAGCAGACCGAAGTTCCATTTGCTGCCAAAACGGGTGATGATGTCCCAGTCTCCGTGGTTGGTGATGCGGTATTCCAGTTCGATCTGGTGTTCTTTGGGCAGGATTTTCAGGCTCTTTTTGAGTTCCACAGGCACCGGAATCCCGGCAGGACCCCGCACAATGCCCATGCGGCTCAGGGTGACCCGGTTGCGGTATTTGCCCGCGTCAAACAGCCCCGTAGAGAAATCCCCGAGTTCAAGGTACTGTCCATGTGCAAAGGACCTCAGGCTGACCTCTCCGCCAAAGAAGTGCTCCACGAGGGTTCTGGGGTGGGTTCTCGGGTGGTCGCTGTAAGAATCCACGAGGTTGACGGCTTTCTCGCGGTAGTCCCATTCTTGCAGGCTTCCCCCCTCGGTGGGGGAAAAGTGCAGGTTCATGGTGTGGCTTTCCGCAATGAGTTCCTGCACCCCGTCTCCGTTGGTGTCCCGGTAATCGATTTCCAGCCAACTGTACTTGCGGGGTTCAATTTCGTTTTCAGCACGGATCAGGTTGCGATAGGCTTCGAAGCGCACAAAGTTGTACTCGGCACTGGTGGGCCAGTAAGCATCGCCGGTTTGCCCACGCCAGAGGTGCTCATAAGCCTGCTGGGAAGCTCTGGGCGTCAGGTCGAGTTTCAAGCTGGTGTAACGCATGCGTTTGTGCAGGTTGTTGATGCCCGCATACTTGGCCATGGCCTGACGGAAATACCCATCTGGAGCTGCAAACGAGCTGCTGGGCACGTAGACCAGCCCACTGCAAGGCTGTTTGAGTTCGTCCGAGAGGTGCACCAATTGAATGTCGCGGTTTTGCTCAAGGGCTTGAAAGAACCCTTTCAGCCAGCCCTCTTCGTAGCAACGCTGGAAAGTGTCTCCGGTGAGGCCAAAGCTTTCCCCATCCTCCCCGAGGACCACCAGTTGTTTCTGGGCACGGATGTTCTCGATGATGGTGGCAGGCTGGGCGTAAGGCATCTGGTTGTGCAACTGGTGCTGCATCACAAACACCCGCACGTTGTGACCATCGTGCTCGGTCATGTAGAAGGTGGCAGGCAGGGCTTGCTCGGGGATCTGGGTGTCATCGAGCAGGGTGTATTCCACCCCGCACTCAGACAGGGTTTCTGGGAGGTCGGTGTCCCATGCGCACTCGGCAAGCCAGACCCCTTTGCTGCGGGAAGACAGGTGCTGGGCCATCCATTCCCTCTGGGCAGAGATCTGGGCCATCCGGTCCCGTTTGGGGATCAGGGGAAGCAAGGGTTCGTGCATGCCTCCGGCCAGCAGTTCCACCTGTCCCCTTTCAACGAGTTGTTTCAACAGTTGCAGGGTGCTGGGATGGTTTTTTTGAATCCACTGGAGCAGGGTTCCAGAGTAATGCAGGTTGATTTTGATGGTGGGGTGTTCCTGTAACACCTTCAGGAAGGGCAGATACGCTGTCTGGTGTGCTCTTTCAAAGAGGTCAGGCAGGTTCCCGTTGGGTTGATGGTTGTGCACTACAAGGGCTAAACGGCTCACAAGATCACTCCCCAAATTTTGCTTTTATAGATTATAACGTACGCTGCAGAATTGAAAGCCACAAGAGCAAATTCTTTTCGCTTCTCCCCAAGAAGACCGTCAAGAAGTGTTTTTTTTGTTGTGCACATTGACTTCACTTTGCACCAAATGTGAAAGCACATTCTGGCATTTTGTCAGAAAAAACCAGATTTCTTTGCAGCAAAATCAGGAAAATGCATCAAACAAGGACCCTTGTGAAACCGGCTTGAAGGTTTTGCGGTGTTCAGGTGTGATGCCATGCTGCTGCAAAGCCTGAAGGTGCTCGGCTGTGCCATAACCTTTGTGTCCTGCAAAACCGTATTCAGGGTGCCTGTCGTGGAGTTCAATCATGTACTGGTCTCTGGCGGTTTTGGCAAGCAGGCTTGCAGCCGCCACGGTGTAAGAGTTGGCATCTGCTTTGGGGACAGCCAGCAAAGGCAGAGCGGTCTTGATTTTCAAGTAATCGGTGATGACGCCCTCTGGATCAAGCTCCTGCACGATCTCTTCGCTGGCACGGATGACGACCTTCAGGATGCCTGTGGCATCAATGTCTGAAGCAGGCACCAGTTTGATGGCGTATTTCACAGCGTAAGACCGCACATGGGCTGCGAGTTCCACCCGGCGGTCAAACGACAGGGTTTTCGAATCCCGATATGGCAATTCTGGACGCTCTGGAGGCAAGATTACCCCAGCAACCGCCACCGGACCTGCCAGAGCCCCCCGGCCTGCCTCATCAATCCCGAGGATCAACTTGAAATCCCCGAGTTGGGTTTCCAGTGCCCATGAAGGGGTCACAGTTGGGTCCTCCAATGCAGAATCACCCTTGCAGCATTCCATCCTGTTGAGGAAAGCAGAAGGTCGAAAGCAGAAGGCGTTGCAAACGGGATTTCTCCCTTTTGAGTGAAAAATCTCCGTGCTGCACATGGGTTTTCTGTTGTGAGGATTCCTCTGCATGAAAACCTGAACTTGAGTTTCAAGTCCAGCCAGCTTTTACATTCCAAACGCACCATAACGAGTACACTATAGTGCTGATGTATTCTGACCTCAAAATTGCCAAACTTCCTCCCAAACTGCCCGAGCGGGGCATCCTCACCAAAGCCGGCGTGAGGGGTCATCCCGGTCTGGACGATGGTCAGGCCCTTTTGCTGCAAGTCCTGATGGATCCTCCAGTGGATCTGGGCGAAACCGTGCTGGACCTGACCGCCCAGAATGGTGCTGTGGCCCTTTACCTGTCCAACCACCAGATCACCCTTCTGGAGCGGTCCCGAGCGGCTCTGGAGGTGCTGGAACGCCAGTTCAAAGACGATCCCAGGGTCACGGTCAAAGCCAGTCTGCCTTCAGAAGCCTCGGGCAGCTTTGACACCGTGCTGGCGGTTTTGCCTGCCGACAAAGGCAACGAAGCCGTCAAAGAATACCTTCAGGCGGCCTTTGCCTGCACCCGCATGGGTGGGCTGTGCCTGATTGCCGGAGACAAAGACCGGGGGTTTGAGCGCTACTTCAAATGGTTCAAAGTCGCTTTTGGGGAAGGCGAAATTCTGGAACGCCACAAAGGGATGCGGGTCGCCGGGTTCATCAAAGAAAAAACCGAAGCCCAACTGGAGGCCCCTCAAACCTACAGTTACACCTTTGAAGACCTCACTTTGGCTTCCTTGCCTGGCGTGTTCAGCGCCAACAAAATCGATGAAGCCAGCCAGTTGCTCCTGTCCCATTTGCCCTCCCCCGCTGGACAACGGGTGCTGGACATTGGTGCCGGAGCAGGCATTCTCGGGCTGCGGTGTGCTCAGCTCGGGGCTGAAGTGACCTTGCTGGAAGAAGATCTGGCTTCGGTTCGCAGCATCGAAATGAACGCCAGAGCCGCCAACCTCTCGGTCACCGCTTTGCATTCGGATGTGGGGAGTGCCCTTCCAGAGCAAGCAGAATTCGATCTGGTGGTGATGAATCCTCCTTTTCACGTGGGAAGCGATGTGATTCTGGAGGTTGCAGAGGAGTTCATCCGGGTGGCTTACCAGAGGGTCCGCCAGAAAGGTGAAGTGTGGGTGGTGGCCAACCAGTTCCTGCCCTACGAATCCCTGATGGAGGCTTACGGTCCGGTGAAACTGGTGGTGAAAAACAAGAGTTACAAGGTCTTGAGGGGCATCCGGGAACGAAATTGAAGGGCCTCTCGTAAAGGGTAAAACGTGAAGCAAGTTTAAGAAGTCTCCCAGACTTCTGTGCAGAAATTTGCTACACTTCTATGATGCGGTATTCTTGCCGTGAGGGAGTGATACATGACTGAAAAACGCACACGCTCCAAGAAGACCAGCGAGACCATTGAAGTTCCACAAGAATCCACTCCTGTGTCCCAGAGCGCCGCAAAAGTGCGGACCCGCAAGAAAGCCACGGCAGAAGAAGCCCCAAAACCCAAGGGCCGCCGTGCTGCCGCTCCAGTTGATCCTGATGCGGCCCCCAGACCCGAAAAACCCTACATCCAGCATCAGGCCATTCAGGACCTCTTGCGTGTGGGAAAAACCATGGGGGTGCTGTCCACCGATGAAATTGCCGCTGCACTGAACCTCGCTCTGGACGGCACCGGAACCTCTGAAGCCGACATGCTCGAGGAAATCGATGACCTGCAAGGCTTTGTGCAGAGCAAAGGCATCGAAATCAGCGATCTGGCCGATGATGACGATGAAGTGGCCGGCTTTGGCGACGATGACGACGATGACGACGAGGAAGAAGACGAATACTTCGACGACATCCCCAAAACCGTTTCCAACGACCCGGTGCGCCAGTACCTGCATGAAATTGGTCGTGTTCCCCTCCTGACCCTCGACGAGGAAATCGATCTGGCCCGCCGCATCGAAGACGGTGAAGAGGCCCGCAAGCGTCTGGAAGCCGGAGAAAACAGCGAAGACGAGCGCAAACAACGCCGCCTGCAACGCCTTGTGGAAGACGGTCAGTATGCCCGCCAGCAACTGATCGAAGCCAACTTGCGTCTGGTGGTCTCCATTGCCAAGAAGTACACCGGACGGGGTCTGGGCTTCCTGGACCTGATTCAGGAAGGCAACCAGGGCTTGATTCGCGCCGTTGAGAAATTCGAGTACAAACGCCGCTACAAGTTCTCCACCTACGCCACCTGGTGGATCCGTCAGGCCATCAACCGCGCCATTGCCGATCAGGCCCGCACCATCCGCATTCCGGTGCACATGGTCGAAACCATCAACAAACTGACCCGCACGGCCCGCCAGTTGCAGCAAGAACTCTCCAGAGAACCCAGCTACGAAGAGATCGCCGAAGCCATGGGTCCCGGATGGGACGCTGCCAAAGTGGAAGAGGTCCAGAAGGTGTCTCAGGAGCCGGTCTCTCTGGAAACCCCCATCGGTGACGAGAAAGACAGCTTCTACGGCGACTTCATCCCCGATGAGAACCTCGACAGCCCCGTTGAGAACGCCGCCAAAACCCTGCTCAGCGAGGAACTGGAGAAAGCCCTCTCCAAACTCACCGAGCGTGAAGCCATGGTGCTCAAACTGCGCAAAGGCCTCGTGGACGGACGTGAACACACCCTTGAAGAGGTGGGACAGTACTTCAATGTCACCCGTGAGCGCATCCGCCAGATCGAGAACAAAGCCCTGCGCAAACTGAAATACCACGAGTCCCGCACCCGCAAACTGCGCGACTTCCTGGATTGATCTTCTCCCCTTTCAGTTAAAATTTCAGTCAAAAACAGCCCTTAGGGGCTGTTTTTTGTTTGGTTTGAAGGGTTTGCTCAGTGGTTTTTGGCGGGCTTGAGCATCCGGTAACCCACCGGAATGAGGGGCACCAGAAAAGCACACAGGATGATGATCAGGATGTACTTGTCGAGGGTTTTGGGATCGATGCCCAGCATGGGCACCACATAATAAGCCAGCAAGGGCAAACTGACCGTCCAGAGGGCAGCACTGAACATGTTCAACAGCATGAACAGGCCGTAATTCATGCGGACCATTCCGGCCAGTGTGGGCACAATGGCCCGCACGCCCGGCACAAAGCGGGACAGGATGATCGCCAGAGCACCGTACTTCTGGTAGAAATACTCGGCTTTGGTGATGTTCTCGGGTTTGAAGAGTTTGCTGTTCTGGTTGCTGAAGACCGCTCGGCCATACTTGGCCCCCACCCAGTAACCCACAGCATTGCCCAGCACAGCTCCAATGAAAGCAGAGAGGATGGTGGTCCAGATGTTCAGGGTTCCGGTGGCCGCAATGGTGCCCACGGCCAAAAGCAAAGTGTCTCCGGGCAGAAAAAAGAAAATCAGAAAACCTGTTTCAAGCAACAAAGTTGCGGCAATGCCAATGTAGCCGAACTTCAGAATGATGTCTTGCAGATGCTCCAGCAAAATGCTTCTCCTTTGGGCCAGATGGCCAGCTCTGGGTGAAATCGTACCATTCAGAAATTAAGGCTTTGTGATCGGTGTTTGTACGAGCATGCTCAGCTTGCCTGAAACACAAAAGAAGGTCGGCCCAAAAGCCAACCTTCTTCACTGTTCTTGCCTCAAACCGAGGTTTTACTTCAGGGCTTCGTCCAGAGTGGTCCAGGGCAAAGAAGCGCACTTGACCCTGGCGTGAATTTTGGAGATGCCTTGCAATGCAGAGAGTTCTCCCAGCTCTGGGTGGGGGGTGCCGTTTCGCAGCATGTTTTTGAAGTAACTGCTGAGGTCCTGCACCTCTGAGACTTTTTTGCCCTTGATGGCCTCGGTCATGAGGCTTGCTGTGGCCTGCGAAATGGCACACCCATGCCCCTTGAAACGGGCCTCTTTGACAACCCCATCTTCGATGGTGAGGTCCAGGGTGATCTCGTCTCCGCAGGAGGTGTTTTTGCCTTCCTGACGGTGGGTGTGGGGCTCCAGTTCTCCGTAATTTCTGGGCTTTTTGTAATGCTCCAGAATGATCTGTTTGTAAAGGTCTTCCAGCAAACTCATGTCACTCCTTGAAGAAGGACACGATGTCCTTCAAGGCCTCAATCCAGAGGTCGATGTCCTGACGGGTATTGTACAGGTAGAAACTGGCCCTTGCTGTGGAACCCACCCCCAGAGCCCGCATCAGGGGTTGGGCGCAGTGGTGACCGCTCCGGACGCAAATGGCGTGTTCATCTAGGAAACCTGCCACATCGTGGGAATGAATGCCCTGCAAGTTGAAACCGATGACCCCTGCACGGTCCGGGCCGATGGGACCGTACTGGATCAACTCTGGAATCTCCTGAATGCGTTCCAGGGCATACCCAATCAATTCCTGCTCATGCTGGAAAACCCGTTCCATTCCGAGGTCTTGCAGGTACTGGGCAGCCACGCCCAGAGCAATCACTTCCGCAATGGCAGGGGTTCCTGCTTCAAACTTGTTGGGCAAGTCTGCGTAAGTGGAGTGGTCAATGTACACCTGATCAATCATGTCTCCCCCACCCAGAAACGGCGACATGGACTCCAGCAACTCTGGACGGGCATACAGGGCACTGGCCCCGGTGGGACCGCACATTTTATGCCCACTGAAGGCATAAAAGTCCACATCCAGAGCCTGCACATCCACAGGCAGGTGGGGAACGCTCTGGGCACCATCCACCAGAACCACTGCCCCCACCTGATGGGCCATGCAGGTCAGGTCCTGAATGGGGTTGATGGTCCCAAGGGCATTGGAAATGTGGGTCACCGCGACCAGTTTCACGTTTCCAGAAGCCAGTTTCTGCTGGTAATCCTGCAGGTCCAACCTGCCCTCTGGGGTGATGCCCACCCCCACCACAGATGCACCTGTGGCTCTGGCAGCGATGTGCCACGGCACCAGATTGGAGTGGTGCTCCATTTCGGTGACCAGAATCTGGTCCCCTTGTTTCAGGTGGTCCAGAGCCCAGGTTCGGGCAACCAGATTGATGGCTTCGGTGGTGTTGCGGGTGAAAACCACCCCATTCTCAGGGGCATGGATCAGGCTTGCCACTCTGGCACGGGCCTCTTCATAGAGGTGGGTGGATTCCATGGACAGGGAATACGATCCCCGGTGGATGTTGGCGTTGGTGTGCTCGTAAAAATGGGACAGGGCTTCGATGACCTGTCGGGGTTTCTGGGCGGTGGCGGTGGAGTCCAGATACACCAGCCTTTTGCCGTTCACAGTGCGTTGCAGAATTGGAAAGTCCTGCCGGACCTCTTCCCAGCTTCGGATGCTCATGGTTTCAGTTTAGGGGTTTGAGGCAGGGACATTGGTAACCGTATTCCGATGTGAGAACTCGGGATTGGGCCTGCGGCCAGCAGAAGGCTGTGTGAGGGCTTGGCAAACCTCGCCCATTTGCCGAGAGGCCGAGAGCCGAGAGCGTGATGTGCCACACGGTAAAAATCATCTAGTGCAGGATCACAAGTGAGATTGTGAAGATGTCCGTCATCTGTCACAGTGAGCTATGGGCAGCAAAGTCAAAGTCCGACCCCTCAGCGAAACAGAAGTCCAGCACATCCAAGATCAGCTCAAATCCAAAGACGCCTTCACGGTGCGGCGCAGCCAGATTCTGCTGGCCAGCCATGAGGGTCAGGTGGTCTCCCAAATTGCCAGGTCCCTGAGAATCGCCACCCAAACAGTACGCAACACTTTTAGAGCTTTTGAAGCAGACGGTTTAGCGAGCCTACACGAACAATCCCATCGG
>NZ_KN050782.1:38076-60670 GCF_000745915.1 Deinococcus misasensis DSM 22328 | reverse complement strand
ACTGTTCGGCCTCTGGTCAGCCGTCAGAGTCCAGCCCGAAGAATCTCGGCTTCTCACTGGGACGTGCAAGAGCGGAAAGAGGGTCTGGACTCTGGCTTGACGTAGATCCAACTTACCTGATCCACAAGACATAAGAGCCGAGAGCCGAGAGCCGAGAGCCGAGAGCCGAGAGCCGAGAGCCGAGAGCCGAGAGCCGAGAGCCGAGAGCCGAGAGCATGATGTGTCACACAGGAAAAATCGTCAAGGGAAACGTCTGTAGGGGCGCAGCGTGCTGCGCCCTTCATGGCTTTGGCCAAAGCCTTTTATAGCCCTCGGCCCTTAGCGCTCGGCCCTCGGCATTTCTCTTTTGCCCTCGGCCCTCAGCAGGGCGAAGCCCCACTCAATACGGATACGCAATGTCACACACCAGATCATCCGGTCCTGCCCCATCCCAGTTCTCGAAATAGACTTCACGGCAAGCCAGAGGGCTGCACATTTTGCCATTTTCCTTGAGCCACAAAGACACTGCATCATAGGCCTTGAGGATCTCGGGGAATGCGCACTGGGCTTTGGTGATGGTGGCGTAGGCCTCGGGATGCTCGGGTTCAATGCGGATGTTCATGTCGGAGCCGGGGTCCACGGTACCCAGATAGGGAATGCACACCTCCACGGGTCCGTCTGAATCGTGGTTCACTTCACCGTGATAGATCACGAAGGGGGCAGCAGCAAAAGGGGCATCGGCAGCTTTCAGGTGATCCATCAGGCGTCCAAAGCCTTCCGAGATGAAAGCAGGCAGGTCATTGGCATACACCCGACGCTGAATGGTGATGATTTTGGCCTCTGGAACCTGGCGGGTCTGGATCTCAAACATGTGGTTCTCCTTCTTCTCCAGAACATCAGAGAGGTACTGAACGAGTTGCTTTTTCTGCCGTGCATCTGCTTCCACCTCACGCCAGTACGCCCGGACCAGAGGTGCCCTTTCGATTTCTGAGGCCTGCAGCACCTCAAAAATGCGGCTGAGGGGCATCTCCAGTTGCCGCAACAGGCCAATCAGGCGGGCGGTTTCCGTCTGGTCCATGTGGTAGTAGCGGTAGCCGCTCTGGGGGTCCACAAACACCGGAGGAAGCAACCCCATGCTGTCATACAGCCGGAGGGCTTTCTGGGACAGCCTTGTGGCTCTGGCGAAAAGGCTGATGGTCAGCAGGTCTGCACGGGTCCCGTTCATGGACTCAGTCTCGGGTCTGACCCGGGGGGAGAGTCAAGGGGTGTGTAGGCTGAGGGGCTTTGTGGTTGTAGGAGATCGGCGTGCCTTGCCCCATTGCCGAGAGCCTGATGTGCTACACGGCAAAAATCGTCAAGGAAATTGTGCAGGGGCGCAGCGGACAAGGAGACCAGCATGTGGTCTCCTGTTTTGTACAAGACAGCGTGCTGCACCGTGAATGCTTCAGCCAAAGCCTTTGTAGCCCTCGGCCCTCGGCTCTCGGCATTTCTTTGGCCCTCGGCTCTCGGCCCTATGCCCTCAGCAACTTTCATTTGTTTAGATCTAAGCCATCAGGCCCACTGCAAACCCTCATGCATGGATGCATAAAATACCCTATGTTGCTTGCTTTCGATCTGGACGGAACCATTGTCACCCGCAAGTTTGAACTTCCCGAGAAAATCCGCGAGGCCATCCGGTATGCACGCAGCAAGGGGCATCACATCACCGTGATCACCGGACGCACCGACCGCAGTGCCCGGCCTTTTCTGAATGCCTTGCAGGTCGATTCGCATTTTGGCAGTTGTCAGGGCTCAAGGGTGCACGCTACAGGGCAAGAGATGCACCACGAGGTGTTCATCGGTGCCCAGCAGGTGCAGACCACGCTGGATCTGCTCAAGAAACATGGGAAAGCCAAGTTTTTCATGTGCAGCCCCACCCATCTGTTTCTGGAAGACCTGTCTGATCCTTTCTTTTCGTGGGCAGAAACCGAAGGTCACATCGTCACCCCTCTGGAAAAACTGACCCCGGAGACCGTGAACAAGATCGTGATTTATGGTGAGGACCTGACGCTTCTGGGCAAGGACATCCACACTCAGGTGCAGGGGCAATTTTACCCGTGGGACCACACGGTGCTGGAGGTGCTGCCACAGGGCAGTTCCAAAGGGCATGCCCTTTCTTTGCTGGCCCAACATTATGGCTACACTGCAGATGAGGTGGTGGCTTTTGGAGATGGGGTCAATGACATCAGCATGTTCGAGTGGGCAGGCCAGAGGATCGCTGTGGGCCACGCGGGCGAGAGATTGCGTTCTCTTGCCACCGAGCACGTCCCTGAGCCTGAAAAGCTGGGTGTGGCAGATTGGATTCACCAGAACCTGTGAGGGTTGCGGTCCTGTCTGACATCCATGGCAACAGTCTGGCGTTGCAAGCGGTCTGGCAAGACCTTGAGCAGCACAGCCCCGATCTGGTGGTGTGCCTCGGGGATCACCTGTGGGGATCACTGGAACCGGGAGAAGTGGCAGACTTTTTGATGTCGCACGAAGTGGTGTGCATCTCTGGAAATCAGGACCGGAGCATCCTCCATCCATCTTCTGAAGAGGCGTCAGGACAGGACTTTGCCTTGCTGCAATCCGAATTGACCTCACAGCATCTGGACTGGCTCAGCAAATTGCCTGCAACACTGGAGTTGGAGGGGATGCTGCTCTGCCATGGGACACCCACCTCTGACACCACATATTTGCTGGAAACCATTGGTCCTGCAGGTTCAAGACTGGCATCCAAAGAGGAGGTTTTGCAAAGGCTTGAGGGCACCACCTCTCCTCTGGTCCTGTGTGGGCACTCACATCAGGCGCGCACGGTACAGGCTGGTCCCTTTTTGATTGTGAATCCGGGAAGTGTGGGCATGCCTGCTTACACCGATGACCTGCCCCATCCACATGCCATGGAGTCTGGAAGCCCTCACGCCCGATATGCCCTGCTGTCCCTCACCTCGGGACTCTGGCAGATCGATCACAAGCAAGTGGTTTACGACTGGCAAACCGCATCCAGCAAAGCAAACCGCGCCGGACGGTATGATCGTGCACAATGGCTGCGCACCGGAAGGGCTTAAAACCTGTTTCCATTTGGTCACTTTCGGTTAAGCTGAAATCATGCAAGAGCGCATTCACGGTTTGCTGCTGGGAATGGCCGTGGGTGATGCCTTGGGTCTTCCCTATGAAAACCTGTCTGCCAAACAGGCCCTTGCTCTGGGGCCACCAGAGCAGATGCGTTTCTGGCGAGGCCGTGGCATGGTCTCCGATGACACCGAACTGGCTTTGCTGACGGTGGAGGCTTTGCTGAAATCTTCAGGGGACACCAGACACTTTCAAAAGGTGCTCAAACGAAGCCTGATTGGATGGGGAGCACGTGTGCCTTTCGGGGCAGGTCAGGCCACCTTGCAAGCCATTGTTCGGCTTTCTCTGGGCTTCTCACCCGAGCGCAGTGGTGTGCATTCAGCAGGCAGCGGCCCCCTGACGCGCAGCTTGCCCCTGGGGTTGCTGGTCACCGATCCACAACGTTTGCGTTTGCTGGTGCGGGCTTCCACCCGCATCACCCACACGGACATCCGGGCAGAGCGGGCAGCTCTGGTGATGGCGGTGGCCGCCCGCTTCGTGCTGGAATACAAAAACATCCAACTGGCTTCTTTTCTGGAGGAATTGCCCCACTGGATTCCAGAAGAGGAAGACCATGAATTGTGGGGCAAAATGGCCCTGCTGTCCCACAGCTTGGAGTTGTCCGAGGACACCCACACCTTTGCTCAACATCTGGGCATGAAGCAGGGGGTCAAAGGCTATGTGTATGACATCTTGCCTGTGGTGTTGCATGCCTGGTTTTCCTTTCCCAACCGGTACAAGGAGGCCGTCCAGAGCGTCATCTCCTTGGGAGGAGACACCGACACCATGGCTGCTCTGGTGGGCGGCTTGGTGGGCATCCGGGTCAGCGCAGATGGCATTCCACCCGAGTGGGTACAGCAGTTGTGGGAGCCCCTGTACAGCCCTGCCCATCTGGAATGGTTCTCTGCCATTCTGGAAGAGAACCGTTCGCAGGACCTGAAGCGCTTTTCTCCAACCCTGCAATTCATGCGTCAATGGACCTTCAATGGTTTGGTGATGGGTCATGTGTTGCGCAGGATGCTCTGGGTGTTCCAGAGGTCCCCAAAGGGATAAAGCCACTGCATTCATCTCTGAATCAGAACATCCCCCCTATAATGTGGCTTTGAGGAGCCTCATATGACATCAAGCAGTGCACTTCCTGCAGGCTGGACCCCTGCCCCTGCGGGATACAAACATGTGGTCAGTGTTTCCATCGGATCCAGCAAACGCAATGCCAGAGAAGAACTTGAAGTGCTGGGGCAAAAATTGATCCTGGAACGCATCGGGACCGATGGAGACATGGAAAAAGCCGCCCAACTGTTCCGCGAACTGGACGGCAAGGTGGATGCATTCGGTCTGGGTGGCACCGATCTGTACATCATTGCTGGAGACAAGAAATACTCTTTCAGAGACATCGTCAAGCTCTGCTCCAATGCCAAACAAACCCCCATTCTGGATGGCAGTGGCCTGAAACACACCCTGGAAAGGGAAGCCATCCGCCAACTGGATCCGCACATCCACTGGAAAAACACCCGCACCCTGATGGTGGCGGCTGTGGACCGTTTCGGCATGGCAGAAGAGTTGGCCCAATCGGGCGCAGATGTGCTGTATGGCGACCTGATTTTCAGCCTCGGGTTGCCTGTTCCCCTCAGAACCATTGGTGCCCTGAGGAACGTTGCCCACACTTTGTTGCCTGTGCTCACCCTTCTGCCTTTCAAGTGGTTTTATCCCACAGGAGACAAGCAGGACAAAGAAGTCAAAGGGACAGGCAGCAACTACTATGCCTGGGCCGATGTGCTGGCCGGAGACTTCCTGTACATCCGCAGGTATGCCCCCAAAGACCTGAAAGGCAAAGTCATCCTCACCAACACCACCACCCCTGCAGATCTGGAGTGGGCCAAAGCCTCTGGGGTCAAGGAAATGATCACCACCACCCCAAGAATTGGTGGACGGTCTTTCGGAACCAACGTGATGGAGGCGTTCTTCGTGGCACTCAGTGGCAAAAAAGAAGCCCTGACCGAAGCCGAGTATCTGGACTACATCCGTAAAATTGGATTCAAACCAGAGATCACTGCTCTGAATCCATGAAAAAGCCCCACACTTGTTGTGGGACTTTTTGTGTGGCTTGGAAGGGTGAAACCAGAGGATGCCAAAGCATCCTCTGGTTCTGGAATTCCCATTCCTCGCAGACAACCTCTTTTTTTCTGCCGCGTGATCCAAAAGCCAGGGTCACTTCATGCGATCAATGCGCATCACATTCTGTCCAGCAAACTGGCTGAAATAAATGGTGCCATGGCTGTTGACCGTCAATCCGAGAGGGGTTTTGATGGGATTCTTGCGGGGCTCACCCCGGGTGTAGGAAGTGGCCTCCAACCCATTCCCTGCAATTTTGATGGCGACCCAGGGCTGATCCAGATTGGTGCTTGAAGGGGTGTAAGCCCGGATCCGGCTTTCATTGAGCTCTGAAACCAGCAACATGCCGTTCGGGTGCCATTTGATGGTGATGGGCATGTAATTGGTGGTCTTGGGAACGATTTTGACAGGCTGGTTGCTTTGAGCCGCTTTGCGCCAGAGGCCAGTGGTGGTGCCAAAGTAAATGTTTCCCTGAGGATCGACCGCCACACCCTCCACATAAGCTTCACCAGCAGGCATGGTCAGCACGGTGGAAGTGAGGTAATTGCCGTCTGTTTGTTTGGTCAGTTTGCGCACAGCACGGTTGTTGTAATCGGCAACATACACATCGGTTCCATGACGGGTGATCTGTCTGGGGTTGGAAAAACGGGCTGCATTTGCATCCCCGTTGGCCAGACCACTTTCCATGGCACCTGCAATCAGGCTGGGGCTGAAAAACAAACTGGAGGTGTAATAAATCTGGTTGTTGCCCTGCACAGAAAGCAGCAGACCATCAGAGTCCGTGCATTCGATGAAGGTGTTGACCCGATAGAGTGCATTGCTGCTCACCAACGTGGTGCTGTGTGCGTCCAGTCGCCAGAGGCCATTCTGGTCGGTCATGTAGATTTTGCCGCTCGGGCAGGTGGTCAGGCTGAAGGGTTTGTTGAAACGGGTCTGGTCTGCAGGTCCAGCTTTGAAACCCGCATCATTGAATTTGCCGTACGCAGGTTGCATGAACGCAAGATCGGTGATGGGAATCTGGTTGTAATCCTGAGCCGCGTTCACAGCCAGAGCAAATACGGCTTTGGTGGCCGGGGCAGGCACTTGAATGGCCAGCGTGAAAACCACCCCATCCCCCGGTTTCACGTAATTGCTGAACGATTTGTAGGGATAAAAGGTGTCTGGCAAATATCCATCTGCATTGACGATGCCCCCACCCGCAATGTTGTAATTGGTGGCTGTTTGGGCCGAGAAAGACGGGACAAACACCGTCAGGTCGGAATCGGCACCCATGCCCTGATTGGTGTTGTTTTTCAGGGTGAACTGCACATTGTACACAGAGTCGTTTTCATCTGTGACCACCTGGGTGGTGGAAAAACCTGTGGCGTAATACGCCTGCCTGGAAACACCTCCAGAGGTTGCTGCAGGAAGGGGACGCACCGTTCTGGTGGCGGTGTCCAGTTCAAAAAACAGGCCTTCAACCACAGAGGGTTCTTCTGGTTGCTGGGGTTGGGGAGTGGCTGGGGTGCGGGTTCCGCATGCAGTGACAATGAGGGCCAAAGTGGCAAGGGTCAGGGCTTTCCGGTTCATGGTTGTTCCTCCAAAACACAGAACCCTCTGGCCGAACTGCCAGCCAAGCAGATTCTGTTGCTGAAACCCAATGTAAAAAAGGCACCGTGATTGCAACGTGATTGCGCTGAAGACCTGTGCACTGTGATGTCGGGGATCCAGCCATTTCGCAATCATGTCTGACCATTGAGGACACAAATGGACTGTGTTCAAATCTGTGCTGGCACGCCACAAACCTCATCTTTTGGGGTAAGATTTTGCATGCTGCAACAGGGTGGTTTGTCCCCCGGTTTCTGGATCTGTTCTGGCACCTGTTCTCAGAAAGGTGACTTACCTTTAGACCCAGAACACGTTAGAATACGACTGTTGCGAGTAGAAAATGCTACTCTTGCCCCGTCTCAAATGGGCAAAAGCGCTCAGGACGCCCAGAGAAAACAGGCCCTGAACGCGCTGAATGGATGCGCAAAACATCCGAAGAACAAAGGAGTCAGGAATCAATGATCAGCGTAACAGAATTGCGGAACGGCACAAAAGTCGAGATGGACGGACAGCTCTGGGAATGCCTGGATTACTCTCACCTGAAGATGGGTCGCGGTGGCGCCAAAGTGGTCACCAAGTTCCGCAACATGGAAACCGGTTCGATCGTGGACCGCACCTTCAACAGCGGTGAAAAACTGCAGGACATCTTCGTGGAGAGCCGCAGCATGCAGTTCCTGTATCAGGACGGCGACGACTACCTCTTCATGGACATGGAAACCTTTGATCAGGTCAGCCTTCCTGTGGTGCTCGCTGGCGACCAGAGCAAGTTCCTTGTGGAAAACATGCAAGTGGATGTCCAGATGTACAGAGAGAAACCCCTGAAGATCGAACTGCCCAACCAAGTGGTGCTGGAAGTTGTGGAAACCGATCCCGGCGTGCGTGGCGACACCGTCTCTGGTGGCACCAAGCCCGCCAAACTGAGCAGCGGAGCCACCATTCAGGTGCCCCTGTTCGTGGAGACCGGCAACAAACTGAAAGTCGACACCCGAGACGGCGGCAAGTACCTGGGACGGGCATAATGGACCCCCGAGATCTCAAGAAAATCCTGGATGCGCTTTCAGATGCCGAATTTTCCGAATTCAGCCTGAAAACCAGTGAGTACGAGATTTCGCTGAAACGTGGAGCCGAACAGGTGTTGGTGCAGGCTCCAGTGCAAACCGTGGCTGCCCCTCAGCCTGTGGTCGTCCAGCAACCTGCTGTGCAGGCCCCTGTGGTCCAGAGTGCTCCCGCAGCTCAACCTGTGGCTGAAAGTGCACCTGCAGCCCAGGCTGCCCCTGCAGAAGACACCAGCAAACTGGTGCCTGTGAAAGCCCCCATCGTGGGCACCTTCTACAGCTCCTCCTCCCCTGACGCCACTCCTTACGTGCAGGTCGGGGACCGTGTGCAAGTGGGTCAGGTCCTGTGCATCGTGGAAGCCATGAAACTGATGAACGAGATCGAGTCGGAAGTGGCTGGCATCGTGCGCAAGATTCTGGTGAACAACGCCCAACCCGTCGAGTACGGTCAGGACCTGTTCCTGATTGAACCTGCCTGAAATTCAAACATTCTGGTTTCCCCCTCGGGGCTCCTGTCATCGGGGGCCATGCAGGGGGAAACTTTTTAAGGAGCCCCATGGATCAACCTCCCTTCAAAAAAATCCTGATTGCCAACCGGGGCGAGATCGCCCTGCGCGTGATCCGCACCTGCAAAGAAATGGGCATCAAGACCGTGGTGGTCTACAGCCAGCCCGACGAAGGCAGCCTGCCTGTCTTGCTGGCAGATGAATCCGTGTGCGTGGGACCCGCTGCCTCCAAAGACAGCTACCTGAACATTCCCAACATCCTGTCTGCTGCCCTGATCACCGGAGCCGAAGCCATCCACCCCGGTTACGGTTTCATGGCCGAAAACCCCGACTTCGCAGAAATGTGCCGCGACCACGGCATTGTGTTCATTGGCCCCACCCCTGAGAGCATGCGTGCTCTGGGCTCCAAAGCCGGTGGCCGTGAAATTGCATCCAACAGCGGTGTGCCCACCGTCCCCGGAACCGGCGTGCTGGAAACCGTCGATGAGGCCCTCCTTGCTGCCAAGCAAATTGGTTACCCGGTCCTCCTGAAAGCCAGTGCCGGAGGTGGAGGCCGTGGCCAGAAGGTCGTGCGCACCCAGGAAGAACTGAAAACCCTGTTCAATCAGGCACAGGAAGAGGCCCGCCTGTACTTCGGGGATGAAGCCATCATCATGGAAAAATTCCTTGAGGAGTTCCGGCACGTCGAGGTGCAGGTGCTCGGGGATGGACAGGGCAACGTGATCCACATCGGAGAACGGGACTGCTCGATCCAGAGGCGCAACCAGAAGCTGATCGAAGAGGCCCCCTCCACCCTGCCCGATTCCCTGCGTCAGGAGATTCTGGCTGCCGGTGTGCGTCTGGCCAAGTATGTGAATTACGCGGGTGCAGGCACCCTGGAGTTCATTGTGGACACCAACGGCCACTACTACTTCATGGAGATGAACACCCGCATTCAGGTGGAGCACTGCGTTTCCGAGATGATCTCCCAACTGGATTTCATCAAAGAGATGATCCTGATTGCTGCTGGAAACCCCCTGCGCATCAAACAGGAAGAGGTCAAACTTTACGGCCACGCCATCGAGTGCCGCATCAATGCCGAAGACCCCTCCAAAGACTTCCGCCCGAGTGCAGGCAAAATCACCAACCTGCATGTGGCCGGAGGTCCCGGTGTGCGTTTCGATTCCCATGCTTACGCTGGATACCAGATTCCGCCCCACTACGACAGTCTGGTGGGCAAACTGATCGTGTGGGCCCCCACCCGTCAGGAAGCCATTTCCCGCATGAAGCGCGCTCTGGAAGAAACCATTGTGGATGGCATCAAGACCACCATCCCCCTGTACATCAAAATCATGGACAACCCTTACTACAAACGTGGGGCAGTCCTCACCAACTTCCTGAAAACCCGCATGGAGTAAAAGGGGCTTTCAAAAAGTTGAATTCAAAAAGGGTGTGCTGTTGCACACCCTTTATTTTTTGGGCACCTTGACCACCATGGGCTGGCTCTGGCCTTTGAAACCCACCTGCAATTCGCCTTTGACCTGTACGGTTTTCATGAAGCACAGGCCCACATTCTTGTTGCACATGAACAGGTCTGCATTCAGGTCCAGAGGGTAACGCCCTTTTTTGAAGGTTTTGGGCACCGTCAACTGAAACTGGAGGGGATCCAGACGGGCAAAGTAAGTCTCGGGCTCGTAATCCGCATCCGGGCCTTTGATGTCTTTTTCGGTCAGGGTGAGTTTCTGAAAAGGGGTGGTGAGGGTCAATCGGGTGGGAGCGTCCTTGTTGATCAGGACCTCCTCGGGGTTGTCAATCTTCAGGGTCAGGATGACCGTCTGACCGGGTTGTGCATAAACCACACCTGAGTTCTGAACGGCATCAGAACCCAGAGTGCTGGAAATCAAAAGGGGGATCAGGGGAATCATAAACCTCTCTGGATGTGGGACATTTTGCCCGGAGTTGAGCCCCATTGTACTTGCTCGGGACCGTCAGCGGAAAGTCTGAACTTTGAGCATGTCATTTGAAAAAGCGGTCAGCCATCAGCTTTCAGCGAAAAGCTCACCTTGAGGCTTCTGCTTTCGAAAACAGGAAGACACAAAGACAAACAGGGAAATCCCAATCAGATTTGAAGCTCAAAAGTCAGCAAGAGAACTTTCCTTCTGGCTGACGGCTGACCACTGACAGCTGATGGCTCTTTCTGTTTGCACCGTCCGAACAACGGCTTTGCACTTTCCATGCAACATCCCATGGAAAGATTGCGCATGTTCTCATGGTACTGGTAAGCTTGCCTGAGATACTGTTGTCAGAGGGCAATTGGCCCCACCTTCCCCCACTAAAATGACCAGAATGCGCCACAACTTCCGTCTTTTGTTTCTTGCTGTGCTCTCTGTGCTGACCTGTGCTGCACAGGCCCACGAAGCCCTCGATCTTGAAGATCCATCCATGAACTCTGCGGCCCTGATCACCCTGTGGATTTTTGCGGTGCTGGCCGGAGGGGCGTTCATTGGTTTTCTGGGACTCTTGCTGGGAAATCTGGGCAAAAAGAAAAATCTGGTGCTGGCAGGCATCATTGGAACGGTGCTTTCAGGGGGCATCGCTGCCTCTGCGGGCTTTGCGCTCTGGAAACAGCAAAGTGTTGGGCTGGACCGGATTGTGTTGCAACAAACCCGAGAAGGTTGGAACGCCCATTACGGCAGCACCATCGACATCCAGAACGTGCTGGTTCTGCCTGTAGGCGAACTCACCAACATCCTGACAGAAAGCGAGATCGGAACCCGGTTGCAGGTGCCCATGTTGGGCCTGGATGTGGAATTGCCCAAACAGCAGGTGCTCAACCTGACCTTTTCGGTGCCAATGGAAGGGGATTTTCTGGCCATGGATGGCAAACTCACCATTCGAGGGGTCAGCAAAGAAAAGTACCAGCAATTTCTGAAGGAGCAACCATGAAACGCATTGGCCTGACCGGCAGCATTGGCAGTGGGAAAAGCACGGTGGCCCGCATGCTCTCCCAGAGGGGCATTCCGGTGCTGGACGCCGATCAGGTGGCCCGTGAGGTGTCACGGGATCCGCAGACCCTTGCAGAGGTCAGCAAAGCGTTTGGCCCCGAGTACATCACGCAAGAGGGTCTCAACCGCCCAAAAGTCGCAGCGTTGGTCTTTCAGAATCCTCAGGCCAGAGAAACCCTGAACAGCATCATCCATCCGAGGGTGCGGGCCAGAATGCTGGAACTGGAACAAAACCTGAACAGTCCTGTGGTGGTGCAGGACATCCCTTTGCTCTTTGAAGGGGGATTGGACCACACCATGGACGCCACCATTGTGGTGGATGCCCCTCTGGAGCAACGCATTGAGCGCGTGATGGTCCGGGATGGCCTGACCCGAGAGCAGATTCTGGCCCGTGACCACACCCAGATGCCCGCTTCAGAGAAACGCAAAAGGGCCACCTTTGTCATTCAGAACGAGGCTTCTCTGGAAAGGGTGGAAGCCCAGCTGGAATACATTCTGGATGAATTGGGTTGGCCCTTTTCTGAAGCCTGAGGACGTTAAAGGGGTCTGAGGTCTTCCCAGAGTTGCCACCCCACACCTGCGGGGGTGCTGTTCAGGAGGGGGTTCAGTGCCACGCTCAGGCGTTCTGCGTGTTCGTGCAGTTCTTCGTTGGAAGGCTGCCCTTCGTAGATCCTGAGGGCCGTGAACTGGAAGAAATGCTGGCTGGAGGTCAGCTCGCCGTTTTCAAAGAAAGCAAACGGGGCCTGCATTTCATCCCACAGCAAACTGGCCTCTGCGAGGGTCTCGGGGAGGTGCTGGGACAGGTCAATCGGGTCGCTTTTGGGGTACCAGAGGTAACCTTGCAGCAACCGGATGGCCATGCGGTTGTGGTTCAGCGGTTCATCCACGCTTCGAGTTCCTTGAGAAAACGGTCATGCTCAGCGTAATGATACAGGATGGTGCTGAATCCCAGAGCACGGGCCGCCACAAGGTTCTCCTCCACATCGTCAATGAAGACGCTGTCCTGAGCAGGGACGCCTGTGGCCTCTACGAGGGCGTGGAAGGACTCTGGGCTGGGTTTTTTGAAGCCAATTTCGTTGCTGTACACCATGGCATCGAAACGGGCCCAGCGGGGGTCGGCTTTCAGTCGGTCGCTGAGGACCGGGTAATTGTTGCTGAGGAGGCCCACTTTGAATTCTGCGGGAATGGTGGGCAAAAAGTCATACATGGGTGGGTTTTCGTAGACACTGCCCAGATACAACTCGATGATTTCTTCGAGGGGAGCAGTAAATCCCACTTCCTGCATCAGGTTCTCAAAGAAGGTCTCAAGGGTCCATTTGCCCAGCTCAAGTTGATGCACGTGGGCAAAGTACACTGCACGGACTTTTTCGACATCGAGGTTGTAGCGTTCAGCGATGCGGCCAGTGGAACGGCCATCAAAAGTGTTCTGGGTGAAGACGCCACCCCAGTCAAAGGTGATTGCTTTCATGTGGGCTCCCCAAACCTGCCAGAAGAATTCCGGGCGCAAGCAGGTTTACAGTCCTTTGCGTGCCTGTGAGGTGCTTTCATCGACGAGCACCCCGCGCCGCATCCAGGCTTTGACGCAGAGGTCACGCACCAACCTTAGCACCATGAGGGGGTCCTCGGGGTGGTTTTGTTTAAGCGGCCTGCCAAACTGCCGGACATGTTGCTGGTGGGCCTCCAGAAACTGGGGGATGGGCAAAGCCGCAGGTCGGTAAGAAATCACCTCGCTGAACTCCAGAGGAAACACCCCCGGTTCGCTGGTGGTCACCACGGCACTGATCCCAGAAGCTGGATCTTTGAGGACCGAAAAGGCCTCCAGATGGGCACTGCCCGAGGGGGTGAAATTCAGGGTCACCACCACCAATTCACTTGAAAAAGGCATCTGGTGCAGATGCCTGAAAAAACCCGAATCAAGTTGCAAAGGGTGGGGCTTGAGGCCCAGTTGCTGCAGTTCTTCCGACCACTGCTGGCTTTCTGTGGGCAGCACGACGGATTCGATTTCCTGCAAAGGATTGAACACATAAGGGTAGGCTTTGCCCACCAGTTTGGCTGCACTGAGTTCAGACATGACCGTCCGGACCGCCTCAAGGCCAAGCAGGCGTTCCAGCTCGTTGGATGTCAGCACCGCCAGATTCAATTTCAAGTGCATTTCCTACACTCTACCACTCCAGAGGTAACAGATGAACCCTTCAGAAACGACACGCTATACTGCATCCATGACCAGCGTCCGCCTTGAAAGCCAAGTGGAATACTTTGCCAGACTGCAAGAAATTGCTGATTTTTTCAAACAGAACACCCTGCCTGTGGCCCTCGCCTCACACATTGACCCGGATGGAGATGCCATCGGTTCCTGCCTCGGGCTGCAAAGGGCATTGCGCAAGATGGGCAAAACCGCCCAGACCTACGCCACCGTGCCCCAGTACCTGCAATTCCTGACCACCGAAGAAAACGACGTTCTTCCCCCTGTGGAGCACCTCCCTGAGGGCAGCATCGTGGTGGTGCTGGATGTGGACAACAACGACCAGAACCGGGTGGAAGGCATCCGTCTGGAGCACTTCTCGGGGTTTGTGGTCAACATTGACCACCACGGCACCAACAAGCGGAACAGCGACATCAATCTGGTGTGGCCTTCCCATGCCGCCACCGCCCAGATCATCACCGATCTGATTGAACTGCTCGGGGTGGAGTGGGACGCAGACCTCGCCAACCCCCTCTTGACCGGCATCATCACCGACACCGGTTCGTTCAAGTTCTCCAACACCACCCCAGAGGTGCTGATGGCGGCCTCCAAATTGATTGCTGGAGGGGGCAATGTGAGTTTCGTCAATGAGAGCCTCGCACAGCATCCCAAGCGGTACTATCAGCTTCTGGTGCTGGTCTTGCAATCCATGCGTTACGAACTGAACGACCTGTGCGTGACCGCCCATGTGAGCAGCAGCATGCTGGAAAGCGTGGGGGCAAGCTGGGAAGATGTGGAGTCTTATGTGGGCATGATCCGCAGCGCACAGGGCACCGAACTGGCGGTCATGTTCAAAGATTACGGCACCCACATCAAGATCAGCGCCCGTTCCAGAGGCAAAGCCAGCGCCCAGAACATTGCGGTGGCTTGTGGCGGAGGCGGCCACTACGCTGCTGCAGGTGCCACCCTGCACTTGCCTTTCGAGGAAGCCTACGACAAGGTGCTTGAAGAGGCCCGCAAAGAACTGGATCGGGTCGGGCTTTAAAGCCCCTGCACTCAAGCCCCCTGCACTCGCTTCGCTTGTGCTGTCCCCCTTGCGCTCAAGGGGGACTTTTACTTCAGCAATTCCAGAGCTTTCTCTGCGGCTTCCAGAGGATCTCTGGCCACCGCTGTGGGGGTGCATTCCTCTGGGAGGGCATCCCTGAAAAAGCGGCGCAGGTCTTCTTCTTCCAGAGCCGTTTCAATGGGCCGGGCTTCCGGGTGAATCCAGATGCTCTGGATGCCTGCACGGTTGGCCCCGAGGATGTCGTGGCACAGTTTGTCTCCGATGTGCAGGTCCACCCCTTGCAGGAACTCGGGTTGGGGTTTGGCGTACCCATGGGTTTCAGGGGCACGGACCTCCTCGAAGAAGTCCAGAATGTTCAGGGCTTCCAGCACAGGAACCTGATATTTCGAGTAGCCATTGGTGGCCACGATCAGGCGAAAACCTGCTTGCTGCAAACGTTCCAGACCCTCTCTGGCGTTGGGCAGGAGGTGGATGTACTCGGGGGTGCAGTGCTCTTTCACGATGCCTGAAACATCCGGGATGTCGTGCACGCCAAAATTCAGGGCCACCTCGCGGGTGATGCCGTCCCAATCGAAGGCTTCCACATGCCGTCCAGCCATCACTCTGGCAGAGAAACCCCGATTGAGGTGCTTGCGGAACATCTGCCAGAAGGCATCAAAATCACCGGTCTGACCAGACTGTTGATGCACATGGCGGGCCAGAAAAGGCACCACCCCTCTGGAAAAAGGATTCTGGATCAGGACCCCGTCCAGATCAAAGCTGATGGTGTGTGTCATTTGTTTTTGATGAAACCATCTTTGAGCCAGTTCTGGATCAGGGGCTCAAGGTCATGCAGGGGGATGTCGTTGCGCAGGCTGTATTCCGCAGGGGTCAAATCCTGCCCGAGGGAGCGCAGGAAGTCCACCCCTTGCTGTCCGTGGTGCTTGCGGAAATTCTGGTGGGTGGGGGTGATGGGGCTCAGGGCATCCCTGCCCCGCAAGGTGACCGGGTACTGCTGGTGGGCCCATCCTGCCAAAGGTTTGGGCAGAATCAAGGTCTGGGGGCGCAGAGGGGCCGGAAAAACCCCTGTTTCGCCGAGTTCCATCTGGAATCGGCCCAGCACCTTGCCTTCCATCATGAGGATGCAGCTTCCCTGTTCCACAAGGACCCCGGAGAAGTTGTCTGTGGGGGTGACTTTCCAGACCCTTGAACTGACCCCGGCCAGAGCATGGGTCACGTTCTGGTCCAACTGGTATGCGTTCAAGACCGCTCCAGCGGTGAACAGTTGCAGCATTTCACCGAGGGCAAGTTCGCCGACTTGCGTTCCAGAAGATGCAGCAATGATGCGCCCCTCAAAGACCAGCACATACACGTTCTGTTCGCCCAGACCCACGTGGAGGCAGCCGTACCAGTTGCTGTCATGAAGGTGCCTTAAAAAGGCATGCAGGTCACAGAAACTGGCACTCAGGCCAAGGTAACGGGCTTCCCCCTCGGGGAGCAGGCGGGCCAGCACGGGGGCGGCTTCAGGAAACATGGGGGTGAGGTTCTGGGTCATACGGTTCTCCGTGATTCTGGGGCTGCGCCTGCGTGGAGGTCTGGCAATGGGACGGTTCATGGCTCGGGCACCTCGAAAACCTGCTGGCAGGACTGCTGGTAACGGCGGGCATTCTCCTGATAGCGGGCTGCATTTTGAGCGGCTGGTGCCTCTTTGATGACTTTTGCGGGTACGCCAACAGCCAGCATACCATCTGGGACGTGATGCCCCTCGCGCAGCAAAGCTCCGGCAGCCAGCATGGCCCCTTTGCCCAGACTGGAACCGTTGAGCATGGTGGCCCCCATGCCCACCAGAGACCCTTCGTGCAGGGTGGCCCCGTGGATGATGGCCCTGTGCCCGATGGTCACATTTTCATGAACCACACAGGGAAAACCGGGGTCGCTGTGAAGAACTGCACCATCTTGCACATTGCTGCCTGCGTGGATGGTGATGGGTTCCACATCGCCACGCAGAACGGCACCAAACCAGATGCTGGCCCCCTCATGCACCGTGACTTTGCCAATCACATCTGCACTCGGTGCAACAAAAGCGGTGCGGGCCACCTTCGGAACTTCTGAGGAAAGCTGGTAAAACGGCACCGCTTAAGCCTCCTGCAAGCCCAGAGCCTGCCGCAGAAGCTGGCGGTCCTCGGGGAAGTTGAGGAGGTCCAGGGCCTGTTCTGCAGCATAAAACCCACCCGACATGAAGGTGTCTTCAAGGTGCACCTGATCGGTGGCAGATTGCATCACATACCAGTGCACTTCTCGGGGAATTCCCTTAGCATTCACATACCGACTAACCCCGAGTTTGCTCTGGATGGTGGCTTGGACTCCAGCCTCTTCCAGCACCTCACGGATGGCAGTGGCTTCCATGTCTTCGCCTGCCTCGATGTGGCCCTTGGGATACGTCCAGGAGCCATCTTTGTACTGCACGATCAGGACTTTTTGATTGAGGGTGAACACCAGTCCACCTGCACCTAAAACCGCATTCATGCCCTCAGTTTAACGGATCACACCACAAATTCCATGACACATGCCATGGCTTCAGAAATTGACTTGTGGACTTGCCCTGAGCATAATGAGAGAGTCCCTAAGGTAGCCATAAGGGTGTCTACACCCCAAAAGCGGGTGCAGCACCGGGTTATCACTTTAAAGGGATGTAGGAGTCAGCAGTATGGCAGAAGGTAAAGTCAAGTGGTTTAACGCGGAAAAAGGATTCGGATTCATTGAGCACCCCGGTAACCCGGATGTTTTCGTACATTACTCCGCAATCAACACCAAGGGATTTCGCAAACTCAACGAAGGTGACGAAGTCAGCTTCGAGATTGAACCCGGCCAGAATGGCAAAGGTCCCCAAGCCAAAAATGTGGTTGTGACCAAAGCTGCTCCTGTGCAGGCAGAGCGTACCCCTTCTCGCGGCGGACGCTGGTAAGCTTCTAAACGCCAAAGGGCCACCTGCAAAGGTGGCTCTTTTTTGTGGCTGTTTTTGCTGGAATCACTGGTTCTGCAGTCGGTTGATGTACGATTCCCAACCCGAGGACAATTCCCATCCGGCTCGGGCCTTCTGGAACACCCCTCTGGCTTTCAGCAGGTTCAGGACCTCCGTGGCCCGTCCGGGGTAGCCTTCCGATTGCTGGAAGCACCATGCCGAGAGGCGAGCAGGGATCTCCTGTGCCAGCATCTCCTCCATCCAGAGGTGCACCCCTTGCTGGGAAAAAGGAGACAGGAACACTCGGGTCTCCAGAGGCACCTGAAACGGCGTGAGTGCCGTTCGGGAAACCGAGGCCATCACAATGCCCACAGGCAGCATCAGCTGGTCCAGAGCCTGCTGAATGACCCTGCAGGTGGCATGGTCCAACATCGAACCCTCATCGATCATGATGAGCAGACCGAGTTTGCCATAACAGCCATGTTGCAAAGTTTGCAGAACAGCACGGCTGCCTTCATGCACAGGCAAAGGGGCATCCCATTTGGCTTGCATCAGGCCGTCGAGGGAACGGTGGGTGGTGGCACCCGACAGGGAAAGCACCGCATAATTTTGTCTGCGCGCTTGCTGGGCCAGAAAGTGCAGCATGAACGTGCGTCCAGAGCCGGGTTTGCCTGTCAGGGAGAACACCCCCTTTTGTTTGATTTCCAGCATGTCCAGAAAAGTCTGAAAAGCCTCCAACTGTCCATTTCTTTCAATGGGGGATGGAAGGGGGTCCGAATGCACCACAGGCACATCCCGCAAATCTTCGGTGACAAAACGGCGAGGGTTCTGCTCACTGGCCCACTGGTTGCGTGTGCGGGCCACTTGCAACAGGTCACTGACCCGGCCTGCATCCTCTGGATAAGCAGCAATTCCCATGCTCACCCTTTGAAACAGCACAGGATGCCCTTCGAAGGGATGGGTGGCCAGATGTTCCAGCAGACGTTCACAGACCAGCACCGCATCGCGTTTGCAGGTGGAGGGCAGCATCAACACAAATTCCTCTGGGCCAGAGCGAAACAGCACGTCCGAAGTGCGTTTCTTCTGCTGTATGCGTTCGGTGAGGTGGCGCAACAGTTGGTTGGCACGGTCCTGTCCCCACAATTCACGCACCTGAGACAGGTGATCAGGGGTGATCACACAGAGCACAAAGGGCAATTTTTCACGCTCAGAACGAGCGGTCTCTTCAATCAAGCGGGATTCCATCAAACCACGGGTGTATGCGCCGGTCAAAGGGTCCCGGATCAGGTAAGTGGTGGGGTTGTGTTGTCCCTGATGGGCATGTTCCATGCTGTTCACTCCATCTGCATTCATGATGACTTCAGTTGAAAACCACTGTCTTCAGTTTGCACTCAGGAGCATTGCAGGATTCTTTGGTGTGAAATTCTTCTTACACAGAACTTCAAGGGCGATAAAAACCGTCTGACAGCCAATCTTTTCATTGGGTGTTGTTAAAACCCTTGAATATTGGCTGTCAGAGTTCTGTGAGGTTTTCTCAGCTGGGCTTCAGTTTTTGTTTGGGGGTTGCAAAATCTTGCGGGACACGGTCCAGGCCACAGCCCCTATGGCCAGACCTAAAGGCACAGCGAGGGCCACGGCCAACCAGGCATTCCATCCCATGTCTCCAATCCAGATCAGGGCAGCAAAACAACCCGACAGAAATCCCACCAGAATCCCAAACCTGCGGGATTTGTCCTTGGGGGTCCAAGAATTGAGGTCCATTTTTACAGTCTAAGCCTGACGAAATGGGATGTTTGTACCTTCTCACCGGGTGACAGATGAAACCCCTTTGCCATGACGGTGATCCTCTGGTCCATCAAGCGTCATTCCGTGTCGCCAGCATGTGTGATGCTGGGTTCAGGAGGGAAACCCATGACCCAACAACCCTGGACCATCACCGAAATCGTTGATGGACCCCGCGTTCGCACCATCGAGAAGGCCGATGAAAGCCTGATCGTGTACTGGGAAGTGGAATTTTACTGTGAGCGGGACGGGCAACGGGAAGCCACCGCCAGATGGTCCTATGATCCCACACAACTGAAAAAGTATGTGCTGGGAGCAGCTCTGGAAGATCTGGAAAGGGACTGAGGCTCGGGGCGTTGCAGAAGGCGGTCCATCAGACAGGTTTGGCAGCGGGTCTAGAGCATACGATCACGTCTGAAAAGGTCAAACCCCATGCCAAGTACAAAAAAATAAACCCTGTCTTGAACAGGGTTTATTGCTTGGTGGCGTTGCGCGGACTTGAACCGCGGACCTAACGATTATGAGTCGTTCGCTCTAACCAGCTGAGCTACAACGCCAAGCGTTAAGTATGGTACATGCAAATCCACCATTTTGCAAGCCCTCATCCCGAGACCCCTTCGGTGACCTTCAAGCGCTTGCGGAAAGTGCTGCGGTGGCCTTTGGCAGGCAGTGGATTTTTGGTGGCCCCGAGCAGTCCAAACATAGGCATGTTCACGTAGACGCATTCCGCCTGTTCGGGTTCGAGGGTGTAGGTTTCATGCCAGATGCCCACACTGCCATCGGTGCCCACCAGTTTGTAGAAGTCCTGCCACGCTTTGAAATGGGGATCTTGTGGATTGCGTGCAAAGGCTTCAAGGTGCTCGGGGCTTTTCCAATAGGTGACCATGATGGTGGTCAGGGGGCCAAACCGCACAAAGCTTTCAGCGTGCAGCATGCCTTTCTCTGGGTTCTCCATCAGGGTTTTGATCATGGGGGGCATTGCCAGAGCCACTTTCAGCCATTTGGCAGGTGGCAGCAGTTTGTTGACCCGCATGCCAATCAAAAAAACGGTGATGGGTTCTTTCAGTTCGGTGGTGATCCGGTCGGTGTGAATCATGGCGTCTCCTCGCAATCATATATATGATTAATCATATATATGATGAAATCAGATTACGGGTTAAGCTGTCCCCTGTCAAGGAGATGTATGGCACTGCAACACGCAATTCTTGGATTCCTGAGCTTCGAACCCATGACCGGCTACGATCTGAAAACCCGCTGTTTCGACAAAAGCGTGAAATACTTCTGGAGTGCCGATCAGGCCCAGATTTACCGCACCCTTGAGAAACTTCAGCAAGAGGGGCACATCACCAGCGAGACGCAGGTGCAGGAAGGCAAACCCAACCGCAAGATCTACCACATCACCCCCACAGGCCAGAGCACCCTGCTGCAATGGCTGAAGGAACCTCAAGAATTGCCCATCCAGAAAGAACCTTTCTTGATGCAACTCTATTTCTCAAATGGCCTGAGCAATGAAGACATCCTCAAACAGGTTCGGTATCAGAAACAACAGCACTGCGCCCGACTGAGGGAGTACCTTATGATCAGGGACCACTTTGAGAAGGGACTCAAACAACCTCTGGACCCACAACATCAGAGGGCCACAGCACTTCAGTACCTGACCCTCAAATTTGGAATGGGTCTCGAAGAGCTTTACCTGAAGTGGCTCGATGAGGCAGAAGCTGTGGTTCAAACTTTGCAGGAGGCCTGAGTGGGCAAAACACTGATTGTGATCGGTCTGGTTCTGGTGGGAATCGGGGTGCTCTGGGTGTACTTTCCCAAAGCCTTAAGCTGGTTTGGTCACCTGCCGGGAGACATCCGCCACAAAGGTGACAACGTAACGGTGTTTTTTCCCATCACCAGTATGATTTTGATCAGTGTGGTGCTGAGTGTGCTCGCCCGCCTGTTTGGAGGTTCGAAATGATCAAGATGTACACCACGTCCTGGTGCCCCGATTGCCACGTCACCAAATCCGTCCTGCAAAAAAAGGGCATCCCCTACGAAGAAATCAACATCGAGCAGGTGGAAGGTGCCGCCGAGTACGTCATGCAGGTCAATGGCGGAAAACGCAGCGTTCCCACCCTTGAATACAACGGGGTCGCCGAATCCATGAGCCGGTTCTCCAGAGAAAAACTGGACACCTACCTTGCCCGTGTCGGCTTGCAGTAAAGTCCAACCCTGAACAACTGACAAAATGGCGGATGTGGCACTTGCTGCATCCGTCTACTCTTTTTGCATGGTCACTGTCAGAAAATTGAAGCCCAATGATTTTGAAGCCCTCTGGCCCATGTTTGAAGATTCAAAAC
Source organism: Deinococcus misasensis DSM 22328 (assembly GCF_000745915.1). Taxonomy (NCBI): domain Bacteria; kingdom Thermotogati; phylum Deinococcota; class Deinococci; order Deinococcales; family Deinococcaceae; genus Deinococcus; species Deinococcus misasensis. The sequence continues at coordinate 39,005 of NZ_KN050782.1, read as the reverse complement.
ACATCGATTCAAAAGAACAGGTGCAGGAGCGCTTTCAAACCTTCTGCTTCAGGGAAGACTGGTTTCTGCTGGGTGCCGAACAGGATGGCAAAATGATCGGGTATGCAGCAGGGCAGGATTACGGCACAGATTTTCGATGTGGAGACACCCACAGGGAATGCAAAATGCACGACCTCTTCGTGTTCCCTGAATTCCGCAGGCAAGGCGCAGGCAAAGCTCTGGTGGAAGCTGCAAAAGAATGGGCCAGAGCACGTTCCGTGCGTTACTTCTACTGGTATGCCAGCAAAGGGGCCATTCCCTTTTACGAAAAACTCGGGGGGACCGGAGTGGAAAATTCCCACCCCGATCATCCGTACTTTGAGGTGGATTTTCATGTTTGAGATTCGTGTTTTGACCCCTGACGATGCCTCCATTTACCGTGGGCTTCGACTGCAAGCCCTCACCCATGATTCCCATGCCTTTCTGGTCGATCCTGACCAGTACCGACAGGTCCCACTGGAAACCATTCAGGGGCAGATTTCCAGTGAACCAGAAGGAAAATTCACTCTGGGGGCTTTCCAGAATGGCAACTTGATTGGCATGTGCACTTTCTTGAGGGAAACCCACCCCAAAATCCGTCACAAAGGCAAAGTGGTGGCCGTTTACGTGCATCCACAGGCCAGAGGTCAGGGCGTGGCCCGCAAACTGATGGAAACCCTGATCGAACGGGTCCGAAGTTACGGCACTGTCGAGCAAATCCAGCTCGGGGTCAGCCACACCCAGATTGCAGCCCAGAAACTGTACGAAAGCCTCGGGTTTCAGGTGTTCGCCCATGAAAAGCAGGCAGTAAAGCTTGCAGATGGGTATCTGGATGAGGAGTGGCGGGTTCTGGTGTTGTGAAGGGTCGCCCTGAAGCCGAGAGCCTTGTAGGGGCTAGGCGTGCCTTGCCC
>NZ_KN050782.1:0-38045 GCF_000745915.1 Deinococcus misasensis DSM 22328 | reverse complement strand
GCCGAGAGCCGAGAGCCGAGAGCCGAGAGCCGAGAGCATCCTGCCATACGCACAAAAAATGGTCAAGGGATGTGTATGTAGGGGCGCAGCGGACAAGGAGACCAACATGTGGTCTCCTGTTTTGTACAAGACAGCGTGCTGTGCCCTGCTTGCTGTCAGTCTCCTCCAGACCGCAGAGCAATCCCCTACTCTTTCTCAACCACAGCATCAAAGAATGTGGCAAACTGACAGGGATGGAAAAGTCGAAAGGCTCTTCAACCCTGCGTGTCTGGATCAGCACTTTGTGCAACATTCTGGTGTGGGCAGCGGTGCTCTGGTGGTACACCATCGAACTGCCCAAATGGGTGGGTTTCATTGAAAAAGCAGACCTCACTCCGAGTTCAAACCTGCAACAGGCCCTTTTGCTTCATCCCTATGCAGGCATTGCAGCAGGGGCTCTGGTCTTGATTTTCAGTTTGATGGTGTCCAGAGGGAAAAAACCCAGCACTTTTGTGAACCTGCAATTCCTGAGTGCATTTCTGGCTGTGCTGCTGCTCGGGTGGGTGATGTGGGGGGTTTACCAGAGCGCCCAGCCTGCTGTACAAAATTTCAAATTGTTTTAGCAGTTTTCAGTGGACAGTGATCAGTGGACCATGTTCAACAATAACGGGCGCAGCACGCTGCGCCCCTACAACGGTGGTAACGGGTTTTCTGCCTTCCGCCTTCTGGCCTTCTGCCAAGGGCAAGGCACGCCTCGCCCTACAAGGCCTTCTGCCCTCGGCACTCAACCCTTGGCCCTCGGCGGGCGAAGCCCCTAAGCTTTTTCCACCTTTGATTTTCCCAACTGCTCTGGTACACTCTTTCCCATGAAGGCACCTGCACACCCACAACTGAAATCCCTGTGCAACGTGACCACCACGACCACTACCGCTTAGGCGGTCTACTTTTTATTTCCCCCCACCACAACCGAATATGCGTACCAAGAGGCCAGACAGATGCTCGTCTTTTGGCTCTTGAAGCCTATAGAATGGACTGCTGAAACTGTCCACCACTTGTGAAAGGTCGTGACCCATGCACGTTGTGCTCCCCGATGGAAAAAAACTGGAATTTGATCATCAGGCCAGTGGCTTAGATGTGGCTTCCGCAATTGGCCCGAGGCTGGCTCAGGACGCTGTGGCCGTCAAGGTTCAGGGCGAACTGAAAGACCTGCTTTCTCCCCTGCCAGATGGTGCAGAAGTCAGCATCGTCACCAAAAAAAGCATTGAAGAAGTCCCCCAATTCTTCCGCCACACCTTGGCCCACGTGATGGCACAGGCCGTCCGCGAGTTTTATGGGGCCAGAGGCCACGATGCCAAAAGCATCAAAATGGGTGTCGGTCCGGCCATTGACAATGGCTTTTACTACGACTACGACCTCCCCGAGCCCCTGAGGGCCGAAGACCTGCCAGAGATCGAAAAAATCATGAACGACATCATCACCCGTGACCTGAAACTGTCACGCAAAGAGGTGTCCCGTTCTGAGGCTCTGGAAGAGTTTGGGTATGACCCTTACAAGGTGGAGCTCATTCAGGACCTGCCTGAAGATGAAGTCCTGACCTTTTATGTGCAGGACGGCTTCACGGATCTGTGCCGGGGTCCTCACGTGCCCAGAACGGGTGTGATTCCCCGTCACTTCAAGCTGATGTCCACCAGTGGAGCTTACTGGCGTGGCAGTGAGAAAAACCCCATGATGCAGCGCATTTACGGGGTCGCCTTCGCCACCAAGCAGGAATTGGACAACTACCTGCACATGCTGGAAGAGGCCAAACGCCGCGACCACCGCAAAATTGGCAAGGATCTGGACCTGTTCTTCACCAGTGAAGTGATCGGACCCGGTCTTCCCCTCTGGCTGCCCAATGGGGCCACCATCCGCCGTGAACTGGAACGTTTCATTGTGGATCTGGAACTCCGTCAAGGGTACGAGCACGTTTATACGCCCCAGATGGCGAAAACGGAGCTTTACAAGATCTCGGGGCACTGGGACCACTACAAGGAAGACATGTTCCCGGTCATGAAGATCGATCAGGAAGAACTGGTCTTGCGCCCGATGAACTGCCCCCACCACATTCAGGTGTACAAGCACACCCAGCGTTCTTACCGGGACCTTCCCATCAAGATTGCTGAACTGGGCACCATGTACCGCTTTGAGCAGTCTGGAGAACTCACGGGCCTGAGCCGCGTGCGTTCCATGACCCTGAACGATGCCCACATCTTTGTGCGCCCCGACCAGATTCAGGCCGAGTTCAAAAAGGTGGTGGAACTGGTCCAGAGTGTGTACGAGATTCTGGGCTTCAAAGAGTACAAGTGGCGCCTTTCCCTGCGTGACCCAGAGGACACCGAAAAATACTTCCAGAACGATGAAATGTGGAACAGCGCAGAAGCACAACTGCGTCAGGCCCTCGACGACATGGGGCTGGATTACTACGAGTCTCCCGGCGACGCAGCCTTCTACGGTCCCAAACTGGACGTGCAGGTGAAGAGCGCTCTGGGCAAAGACGAGACCATTTCCACGGTGCAACTGGACTTCCTGCTGCCCCAGAAATTCGAACTGGAATACGTCAACGAAGAATCGGGCCGTTCCAGACCGGTGATGATCCACCGTGGCATCATCTCCACGATGGAGCGCATGACCGCCTTCCTGATCGAGAACTGCGCCGGAGATTTCCCCTTCTGGCTTGCTCCAGAGCAAGTGCGCGTGGTCCCCATCGCAGACCGCCATCTGGAATACGCCCAGCAAGTGGAGGCCGAACTCCGCAAGCACGACCTGCGTGCCAAAGTGGACGATGGTGGCGAACGCATGAACGCCAAAATCCGCAACGCTGAACTCCGCAAAGTGCCTTTCGTCCTGATCGTCGGCGATCAGGAAGCCGAAAAGCAGGAACTCAGCGTGCGTGAACGCCACAAAGGGGAACGCAAAGGGGTGCCTCTGGCCGAACTGGTGCAGGAACTGGCTGCACGGTACCGGAACCGTTCACTTTAAAAGCAAAGTCCCACAGAAAAGAAAAATCCCAGAGCAAAACTCTGGGATTTTTCTTCTGCCGAGGGCTGAGGGCACAGGGACGGGGGCATTTGAGTGCTACAGCTTAAGCTTCTCCCATCGAAAAGCGAAGCATCTGGGCTGCCAAATCATTTTGTTTTTGCCCTCGGCGCTCGGCATCCCCTGGAACACTGTTGTGATCTCCCCACTCGGATAAGATAAGACCAGCATGTTTCAGCCCATACGCGAATGGTGGCAGTTTTTACTGCACCCCCACCTCGAGAAAGCCCCTGTTTCACATCCCAACCAACACTTTTTCACTTTGCTGGTTTTTCAATGTGTGCTGTCGGTCCTGAGTTTGCTGGCGGTCAGCTTTGCCATCCCCAACTTCGAGAAACTGGCCAACGACAACAACGTTCAAAAAATGATGCAAGAATCTGGACCCATCTGGATCTTGCTGGGCGCAGCACTGGTTGAAGAGCTGATTTTCAGGTTGCCCCTTGGCATGTACCGTTCCAGATTCCTGATCCCAAGCGGGCTTTTGATCATCATGCTCGCATGGCCCAACAACACCAACCTCTGGATGCAAATTTCCATTGCTTTTGGCATGGGCATCATGGTGCTCGGGATTCTGGGACTGCATTACGATTACAAAGACCTGCTCAGAAACACCTGGGCCAGAGGCTTTCCGGGGGTTTTTTACCTGTTTGCAGGGGTGTTTGCTCTGGTGCACCTGAGCAACTATGGCAGCACCCTTGCCAACATCAACCTGTTTCAGATGTTGCTTCTGGTGGTACCACAATTTCTGGCAGGCCTGACTTTTGGTTATGCACGCATGCGGATGGGCTTCCTGAACGCTGTAGCCCTCCACGCGGCTTACAACGGGGTTCTTTTGATTCTGGGTTTGCTGTTCAATTCGCAATGACTTTTTCTCTGGTCGGCACTTTCAGACCGATGTACCAGATGCCCACCAACCCGAGAGCAATGATGCAGGCTGCAATCAACAAAGCATATTCTGCATTTCCAGAGCGTTTCATGATCCGTCCATACACCAGAATGCTGCTGGCCGTGCAAGAGATAACGATCATGCTGATGGCAAAGATTTTGGCCCTCTGGGGCATGCCCAGCCCAGCTTCATAATCCCTGAGCAGGGGGCCTGCAACAGGCAAATTCAAAAGCCATTCATGGAACTTGGGACTGCTGCGAGCGAAACAGGCTGCAGCCAGCACAAAGAAAACCGTGCCCGGCATGGCTGGAAGGTAAAATCCCAGAAAACCCAACCCCACACAGAGAAAACCAGCAGCGATCCAGAGGGGACGTGACCATGTGGGGGCTTGCTTCACAGACATGCTGTCAGTCTAAAGCAAAGTGAACAAAAAACAAGATTCAGTCACTTACAATTCACTTCAAGACAGCAGTTTGCCTGCACCAAACATCAGCAAATACGTCACCCCTTGAAGCAACAAAATGCCCAGACCGCGTCCAAAGGAAAGGGCTGCTTTTTTTGCAGGTTGGGTTGCCAGCAAGTAAACACCTGCTCCCACAAATCCAAAAACCCCAGTCAGAAAAGCATTTCGATCGGTGATCGGATAAGCTCTGGCTTCTGCATCGGCCTTGCACCACAGGTAAACCAGAGATCCATAGGTGAAAGAAAACACATAATTCGCCCCCCTGGTGATGGCAACATTTGCAGGAAAAGCATCCAGAAGGCCCCTGAGTGCCACCAGCAAAAACATGCCCAAGATGTATTGTTTCGTCCATGCCATGGGTACAGCATAAAGAATTCCTGCTTTCAAGGAAATCCCTCTGTCAGAGCAAGCCGAGGTCTTCCCTGTCCTGCTTGGAAAGTCCTTTGGCCACCAATGCATAAGAGTGGTCAATCAATTCCAGCACCAGATCAGCAGGCAAAGTTCCATCCAGCAGGAGGCTGTTCCAATGCTTTTTGTTCATGTGCCAGCCGGGCAGAACATGCTCTGGGTATTCTTCCCGGAGTTCCAGAGCACGCTCAGGGTGGCATTTGAGGTTGACCACAATGGGATCTCTGGTGATGTCGGTCAGGGCAAAGATTTTCCCTTTGACCCGCAGGACCAGTGTTTCAAACCCAAAGGGAAAATCTTCAGTGGTGCCCCTTTTGGACAGTCCATGTTCTCTGAGTTCATTGACCGTTTGCATGGGAACATTGTATCGCAGATGTGTCTTAAAACATATTTTGACATGATTTTATGTCAATGGACGTTATCAGGGCGCACCTCATCCCTAATGCTTCGGCAAAGCTTTTTTGCCTTCTGCCTTAGCTGTTTTTGCCCTCGGCTCTGGGCCCTCGGCAGGGCGCAGCCCCGTCCTTCAGCCCCGCTTAAGATTTTTGTATGTTTTCTGATGCTAGCCTGAATTTATGCCCACCATCATCCTGACCAGTACCATCAATGCCTCAATCGATGTGGTCTTCGATTTGAGCCGCAGCATTGATCTGCACATGATCGGGGCTGCACACACCAGAGAAAAAGCGGTGGCCGGAAAAACCAGTGGACTGATCCATTTGAACGAAGAAGTCACCTGGCAAGCGGTACACTTCGGGATGCCTTTTACCCTATCCACCCGAGTGACCCGTCTGGAACGGCCTTATTACTTTGTGACCGAAATGGTCCGTGGGCCTTTCAAAAGCCTCAAGCACGAACACCGTTTCCGGGTCCTGAAGAACGGCGACACCGAAATGAAAGAGATTTTTGAGTACAAATTGCCCCTCGGGGTGATGGGCTCTGCTGCGGAGCACATGTTCATGACCCGTTATTTCCAGCGTTTTCTGTCTGTTCGCAACAACACCATCTTGCAGTACGCAGAAACCGAACAGTGGATGGAATTGCTGCATCCTCCAAGGCAAACCGTCATGGAATGGCAATTCGGCTGAGACCACACATCCCCAGAAAGCCCTTCCAGAAATGGAAGGGCTTAAAGCGTTGATCAGCTGGATTTGATGCCCCCAAAAGCCGCAAACACACTGTTCTTGTGCAGGATCTCCACCTCTGCAAAACCCACCTTGCGAAGCATGTCGATCTGGAACATCAGGGGCCTCGGTGTGTCTTCCTGTGCGATGTAATCAAAGACATGGTCACGGTAAGCCTCATCCTTGAGTCCAGAGAGGTACTGGCCGTAGCGTTCCCACATCAGGCTCTGGAGGGCTGGAACCGAGTGTTCAATCAGGTCGGAAATCCAGAAGGATCCTCCGGGCTTCAGGGCCTCAAAACACTGCCTGAACACCTGTTCCCACTCTGCATCGGTGCGGAGGTGGTGAAACACCGCAGCTCCCATGATCACATCAAACCGCTCCTTCCCGAGGTCCAGATCCCGCACATCCGCCTGAATGCAGGTGATGTTGCCAGAGGTCACCTCTGACACACGCGCATGAGCACGGTCCAGCATGGGCTGTGAGAGGTCAATCAGGGTGCAATTGCAATCTGGCACCACCTGCAGGAACTTCAGGGTGTAATTGCCTGCACCGCATCCAATGTCCAGAATGTCGGTGGCTTGAGGGGTCATGGTTCCTGCCGCTCTGGTGATCAGGTCCATGCTGAGGGGGGCATCAATGGAACTGGCCTGTCCGGTGTCCAGATTTGAAAAACGCTCAACATCGGCATCGAAACGGGCGCGGATTTGCTCTGGGGTGCTTTTGTTTGACATGGAGGGTCCTTTCGGGGGGGAGCATTGCCAAGGGCCGAGAGCCGAGGGCCGAGAGCGAAAAAAGCTTTTGCTTAATGAATTTTCACAAATGATGTTGGTGGATCATCTCTGGAGCAATTCAGGAACACTTCTCGCTGTGAACTGTCTACTGTAAACTGTGAACTTTTCCGAGCGAGATCCTGAAAGCACACCCTCTTCTGTGATCCTGCACTAAGCCCTCGGCATCTCTCTCACCTGCCCAGCAAAGCAAGTATGCTAAAAGCATGCGGATGGGTTTCTTTCAAATTCTGGCCCTGATTCTGGGCCTCGGGCTTCCAGTGGTGTTCATTTACGTGGTGACCACCTATTTCGCCACGCCAAAACGCTTCAATGAACACGACCAGAAAGCTTTGCTGGAAAAACGCCTGAAGAAGAAACAAAAAAACAGTGACGGGTGAGTTCCCCGTCACTGCAACAAAAACCTTCCCTCAGGCAGTCACGGGAGCCTTCAGGATGTTTAGCACGGTTTCGGTGAATTGCTGCGTACCAGCCGTTCCCCCGAGATCTTTGGTGGGATTCTCGTTGAGGGCCTTCAGGATGGCAGCGTCAATGCGGTCTGCTGCTTCAGGACGGTTCAGGCTGTAGCGCAACATCAGGGCAGCGCTCAGAATGGTGGCGGTGGGGTTGGCAATGCCCTGACCGGCAATGTCTGGCGCAGAGCCGTGAATGGGCTCGTAGAGACCTGCACCATCGCCCAGAGAGGCAGAAGGCATCAAGCCCAGTGAACCGGGCAACACAGCCCCGAGGTCAGACAGGATGTCTCCGAACAGGTTTTCGGTGACGATCACGTCGTAACGGCTCGGGTTGGTGACCAGCAGCATGGCCACACTGTCCACGTATTCATGGTTCAGGGCCACATCACTGTACTCAGATTGCTGGACTTTGACCACTTCACGACGCCAGAACTCACTGACCTCCAGAACGTTGGCTTTGTCCACACTGGTCACTTTGTTGCGGCGACCCTGAGCGGCTTTGAAAGCCACACGGGCAATGCGCTCGACTTCGTGGGTGCGGTAACGCATGGCATTGAAGCCCTCGTCTTCGCGGATGTAGCGCTCGGGGTCGAAGTAGACGCCACCCAGCAATTCTCGGACGATCAGGACATCCACACCACGGGCCAGCTCGGGTTTGAGGGGAGACAGGTGCTCCATGCCCTCGTAGACCTTGATGGGGCGCAGGTTGGCATACACACCCAGAGCTTTGCGCAGGGCAAGCAGGCCGGACTCGGGGCGCAGGTGGCGGGGCAGGGTGTTCCAGTGGGAATCCTGAGCCCCTCCAATGCTGCCCAGCAGCACCGCATCGGCGTTTTTCACGGCTTCCTGCGTGGCAGCAGTGAACGGCTCGCCGTATGCATCGATGGACGCTCCACCAAATTTGTGCTCTTCATATTCGAGGTCAGGGGCGACCACTTTCAGCACTTCAAGGGCGCTGGCAACAATCTCGGGACCGATTCCGTCTCCGGGCAGGACAACAATTTTAGGCATTCACACCTCCTTTAAAGCAGCGGGGCGCAAGTCAAAGCGCCCCGAAAAATTCAGTTGAAGGTTTCTTTCATGTACTCAAGCCAGCCACCCGATTTCTGCACATCAAGGGCAAACTGGGGCACGGGCACAAAGGTCACGACCTGACCGGTGCGCTTGTTGGTGATGACCCCTGCTTTGAGGTCCAGATCGGCCTCGTCGCCATCTTGGAAAGCGGAAACAATGTCTGCGCATTCCAGAGCAAGAAAGCCGTTGTTGATGGCATTGCGGTAGAAGATCCGGGCAAAGTTGGGGGCCAGCACGGCAGCCACCCCTGCGCCACGGATGGCCCACACGGCGTGTTCACGGCTGCTTCCGCAACCGAAGTCGGCTCCGGCCACGATGATGTCGCCGGGCTGAACGCGCTTCACGAAGTCCTTGTCATAATCTTCCATCGCATACTTCGCCAGTTCGGATTCCACGTCGGTGGTCAGGTGGCGGGCAGGGATGATCTCGTCGGTGTTGATGTGGTCACGACCAAACACATGCACTTTCGGCATTGATAACTCCTTGGAAAAGCTTTCCGCTGTCAGCCATCAGCTGTCAGCCAGAAAAACAGGACACTTCAGCTCAAATGGCGGATCAATCTGCAGCGGAACCCGAGCCGATGAACTCGCGGGGATCGGTGATGTATCCGGTCACGGCGCTGGCTGCAACGGTGGCAGGGCTGGCCAGATAGATCTGGGCGCTGGGATCACCCATGCGTCCCACGAAGTTGCGGTTGGAGCTGGAAATGCAGATGTCGTTTGGACCGAGCACACCCGAGTGCATGCCAAGGCAGGCACCACAGGAGGGGTAAGACACGCTGGCTCCGGCATCCACAAAGATTTCCATCAGGCCTTCCTGAGCAGCCTGCTTCCAGATGGCCTGGGTGGCAGGCACCACAATCATCTGGACCCCATCGGCGACCTTGCGGCCTTTGAGGATGGCAGCCACTTCACGCAGGTCAGAGATGCGACCGTTGGTGCAGCTTCCCACGTAGGCGTGGGTCACGGCGATTTTATCGGTTCCGGCCACTTTGCCATTGGAGGGAATGTGGGGGTAAGCCACAGTGGGCTCCAGAGCGCCTGCATCAATTTCGATGACCACTTTGTATTTGGCGTCTGGGTCAGACTGGTACTCGGTGTACTGGTCGGGGGTCACGCCACGTGCAGCGAGGAAAGCGCGGGTGGTGTCATCGACAGCCACGATGCCGGTTTTGCCGCCTGCCTCGATGGCCATGTTGGTGAGGGTGAAACGGCCTTCCATGTCCATGTTGTCGATGGTTTCGCCAACCCATTCCATCACCATGTAGTTTGCGCCGTCTGCGCCGATCTGTTTGATGACTTCCAGCACGAGGTCTTTGGGGGTCACACCGGGTTTGAATGCACCGGTGACTTTGATCAGCATGGTCTCGGGGACTTTGAACCACACTTTGCCCGAGTAGATGGCTCCGGCCAGGTCCGTAGAGCCCACACCCGTTGCGAAAGCACCCAGAGCGCCCGCATTGCAGGTGTGGCTGTCGCCGGACACCAAGGTGTCGCCGGGTTTGACCAGTCCGGTGTTTTCAAGCACCACGTGGGCAATTCCGCCACGGCCCACATCGAAGAAGTGCTTGATGCCCTTCTCGTGGACCCAGCTTTTGAGTTTCTGGTACATCTTGGCGGCCTTGATGTTCATGGCCGGTACAGAGTGGTCAGGAACGGCCACAATGCGGTCCGGGTTGAACACCTTGTCCATGCCACGCTCTTCAAGCATGCGCAGGGCAGCGGGGGTGGTGATCTCGTGGCAGAGCACCCATGAGGTGTCGCACATGAGGAGTTGCCCGGGAACCACACTCTCGTTCCCACTGCGGGCGGCCAGAATCTTTTCTGCAATCGTCATACCCATCTTTTCGTTCCTCCTTCGTCCAACGAAAAGCCCCGAAACCTCTTGCAAAGTTTCGGGGTGTATTGGCATAGGTCAATGTTCGCCAGCTTACCCCTGACGGTTGTGTAGCAGGTTGTAGGCTCTGGTGCTGAACATTGCAACCATCATAGTGTGCGGTTTCCCTGAAGGCAAGCACAGATATAGATTTGCTTACACAACATGGGGGAAGACAGAAGGCTGAGAGCAGCGACTCAGTGCAACGCGGGCCGCCCCGCAAGCACGTAAGTCAGAGTCAAGACAGAAGGCTGAGGCAACCTTGAAGCTTTGGCTTGTGCAATGCAGGGCGAGGCGTGCCTCGCCCCTACGTTAGAGACAACAATGTTCTGCCTTCTGCCTTCTGCCTTCTGTCTTCTGCCTTCTGCCTTCTGCCTTCTGCCTTCTGCCTTCTGCCTTCTGCCTTCTGCCTTCTGCCTTCTGCCTTCTTACACCCGCACCGTCTGATACCTCATCGGACGACCAAACTGATGCAATTTTCCAGTCTTGCGCATGGCACCCTGAAACACGGTCAGTTCAGGATTCTGAGGATCAAACCCATCCAGACGCACGGTGCAAATGCGACCCGTGTTGTATCCGCCTGTGTCAATGAACAGGTGCTTGCCAAACATCACCGGTTCCAGAGTGGGGGTGTGACCATGAATGCTCATGATCACCCCATCAGGCAACGGAAAAGGACCTTCGTAAGGCCGCACCCAGAGGGCCACATCTTCTGGTGAATGGTCGCCTCTGGCATGTGGAGGGGCAGCATGGGAGAGCAGCACACTGCCTTGCTGTGGATGGTCGGTGATGCCCTCTGGGCCCACAAACATGGCGATCCGCCCGAGTTGCAGGTAACCAAGCAGATCTTCCGGGTATTTCTCGATGGTGAAACGTTCATATTCGCGAATCACGGTTTCCCCGCCGGCTTCACGCCAGTGGCGGAAAGATTCGAAGGCTTTCTGGTAGTCCCGCATGCTTTTGCTGGACAGGTGGCTCTGGTAATGGCGGTAAGGCATCAGGGCCATTTCTTCGTGGTTGCCCCGAATCACCGTGGCCCTTCCCTGAGCATGCAGGTCCAGCACGGTTTTCATGGCGAGGCGGTTCTGGGGTCCGCGGTCAATCACATCGCCCAGAAAGACGAAATGGGTGTCCGAAGGGTGGTGGGCAACAATGGCTTCCAGAATGTCGTGTCTTCCGTGCAAATCACCAATGGCAACAATCATCGGGAACATTCTGGCACATCTTTGCCCCTGTTTCGGTGTGCAGAAACGCCAGAGCGTTCACCTTTGCTGAAGGCAAACATCAAGCGATTTTCTGAATTTCGCGCAACCTCCTCCAGACACCTGCATGGCTGAGTTTCATTGGAAGCCTTTACAATTTCGATGCGTCAAGCCTGAGGTATCCACTCGGGTTGGGAGGAAAAGATGAAAGTGCTCACCGTCTGTCTTGGAAACATCTGCCGCTCACCTCTGGCCGAAGTGCTGGTCCGTCAAGCCCTGCAAGAAGCGGGAATCGAAGCCAATGTGGACAGTGCTGGAACAGGAGACTGGCACCGGGGCGAGTTGCCCGATGCCAGAGCCCGTCAGGTGGCTTCTGAAAACGGCATTGAACTGACCCACCGTGCCCGCCAGCTTCAGGAACAGGATTTTTTTGATTTCGATCACATTCTGGTGATGGATGAACAGAACCTGCGCACGGTGAAAAAACTGCAGCCCAGCACATCAAAAGCCCGTGTCAAAATGATCCGCGATTTCGATGCTCTGGGAAAAGGTGCGGTTCCTGATCCGTATTACGGCACCCGGCAGGACTTCACAGTGGTGTGGAACATGCTGGAGCGTTCTGCTCAGGGCTTTGCAGCCCACGTGGCAAGCAGCACTGTGTCCCAACCTTAAAACAACCAGAGGAAATTGAACAGGCCAGAGGGTTGCTCTGGCCTGTTTTTTATTCTTTCAGAACCACCTGATGCTGGACCCGTCTGGCATTGATTCCGGTCAGCACTTCGTATTCGATGGTGTTGGCGTGGGGGGCCAGTTGGGTGGCGGTGATTTCATCAAAGCCCATGACCTCCACGTAATCTCCGATTTGAACATCCAGACCGGTCACATCCAGCATGCACTGGTCCATGCAGATGCGGCCAATCACCTCGCGCCATTCCTGACCCCATCGGGCTTTCACGTGTCCGGTGGCGGATCTCGGGTAGCCATCGGCATAACCAATTTGCAAGGTGGCCACGCGGGTTTCTTTTTCTGCGGTCCAGAGTTCGCCGTAAGACACTTTTTCACCGGGCTGCATGGTGTGGAGGTAACCCACGCGGGTCATCAGGCGCATCACGGGCTTCAGTTCCAGACCTGCCTCTGGACGGGTGGTAAAGCCATATGCCGCAATGCCCGGACGGATCAAATTGAAACCCGCATCCGCTCCAAAAGCCTCTACACCTGCGGAGTTGCTGATGTGGTAAATCAGGCCGGGCAAACCTGCATGTTCCAGACCAAATTTGACCTCCTTGAACATTTCCAACTGGCGTGTGGCACTGACTGGATGGGTATCGTCTGCACTGGCAAAGTGGGAGAACACCCCCTCCACCAGCAGGCCCCTGTGCTGTGCGGTCTGGGCAATCCGCACCACTTCCTCGGGCCGCATCCCCAGACGGTTCATGCCCGTGTTGACTTTGAGGTGGATGCGTGATCCTGCAGGCAAATACAGCACTTCCTCCAGACTGCTGATGGTCAGGCGCACACCCATTTTGGCCAATTGAACAGCATCTTCATGGGCTGGAGGGGTGAGCAGCAACACCGGTTTCCGGGTCAGGGGAAGAATTTCCAGAGCCTCTTCGGGAGATGCCACCGCAAAACCCCAGATCACTTTCCAGTCGGTGGTGTGCTTGACCACCAATGCCGCATTGTGGCCGTAAGCATTGGCTTTGACCGGAAACAGCACAGGGACGGATCCGGCACGCCGGGACAGGGCCAGCAGGTTGGCATGCAGGTGAGCAAGGTGGATTTCGGCAATGACTCTGGGTGTCATGGGGAACATGGTAACGCACGGGAGGGCAGGTGGGGCCTGATTTGCATGGTTGCCGAGGGCCGAGGGCTTTGAAAGCCAAGGCAGAAAGCAGAAGGCACGATGCTCGACAAGCCATTCATGATTAAGAGAAACCTTTAAGGGTGAGGCACGGCCTTTGCCAAAGCATTTTTAGCTCTCGGCTTTCGGCCCTCGGCAGTTAATACTTGAACCCAGTCCAAAAATCTTGATGCATCCAAACCCGGCTTTCCCGCAGATCAGTCATCAGAAGGAACCCGAGGCGAAACGTCCTCAATTCATTCAAGGAGAACACACATGAAAAAGATCCTGACTGTTTCCACCACCCTGGCTCTGGCCCTTGGCATGACCGCTTTTGCCCAAAACATGAACGCTTTTGTGCGCGTGGTCCACGCTGTCCCCGATGCACCCGCAGTGGATGTGTACGTGGATGGCAAACGCACCGTCAGCAATGCCCCTTTCAAAGCTGTAACCCCTTACGGTGATGTGCCTACTGGCAAACACAAAGTGGTGATCACCGCTGCCGGAGACATGAACGCCAAAGTCTACGAAGGCGAAGTGAACCTGCGTGCAGGACAGTATTACACCGTGGCTGCACTGGGCTACCTAAAAACCCTGAAAGCCAAAGTGTTCGTGGCCAGCAGCCTGAACATGGACAAAGAGAAGGCGCAGGTCAATGTGTTCCACTTCTCCCCCAACGGGCCTCGGGTGGATGCCATTGCACCGGATTATGACAATGCCCGCATCGTGCCCAACCTGTCTTATGGTCGCATGTACAAAGCCATGGTCAGCCCCATGGGTGTGAACCTGAACATTGTCCCCGCCATGAAAACCACCCCTGTGGTCAAAAACCTGAGTGGCATCAGCGTGAATGCTGGCAAAACCTACAGCGTCTTTGCCGTGGGATTGGTGGGCGGCATGGGAGATCAGGCTTTCGATCTGGTCGCTGTGGAAGACAAAGTGGTCATGGGCTCCATGAACGGTCAGTAACCCCAGAGGTTCAAAGGTCAGGGGATTGCCCTGGCCTTTTTTGTTTCCATTTTTGTTTCCTTTTTTCGGCTTTGTCAGCGAAGTCAGCGAAAACTGTGCACACAGGAGAAAAACATGTCTGTTTGGTTGTCCGGTTTCAGTGCAGGGGTGCTTCTCAGCGTGCTGGGCTTGCTGGCCCGGCTCTGGGCAGGTCTTCCCTATCCGCCACAGGTGCTTTTTGATCGCCTCACCCGCTTGATGGGCACCCCCGAGGTGTTCAACTGGCTGCACCAATGGCTGGGTGTGGGTCAAGGTGGCAAAATTGGGGCTTTCGTTGGGGTGCTGTTCCTGTGGTTGGGTGGATTGACTTTGCTGGGCCTGATGGCCCCTCTGGTCGGCAGTCTGGTGTTGCTTGTGGGACTTCTGGTGTTGATGCCTGTTCCGTGGGCCATTGGATATGCCCTTTTCTACCTGCTGATCCGACTGGCCCTGCAACCTGCTCAAAAAGCCCATCAAGCCGGGCGCAGACAGGCCTTGAATGCCATTGGTGCAGGGTCCTTGCTGGTCACCCTGGCTGCCTCGGGAGGTCTGTTCAGAAAAGTGCTGCAAGGCACCGACCAGACCGCCACCCCAGCCCTGAAAGCCGGATCTCCCCTGCCCGAGGGGGTGGTCTCACAGGAAGACCTGTACTACGTCAGCAAAAATCTGGAAGGCTTTGATCCGGTCCTCAAAGAACAGGACTGGACCCTGAAGGTCTCGGGAAGGGTCAACACCCCTCAAACCTTCACCCTTGCAGACCTGAAAAAACTGCCCCAGAAGCAACTGGAACTCACCCTGAATTGCATTTCCAATCCTGTGGGTGGCTTCCTGATCGGCAATGCCATCTGGACGGGCTTCACTGTGCGTGAACTGCTGAACCGGGTGGGGGTCCAGCAGGGGGCCAAATTCATCATCTGGAAAGCCGCCGATGGGTACATCGAGTCTTTGCCTCTGGGCGAGGCCTACGAAGAGGATGTCCTGCTGGTCCACAGCATCAACGGTGAGCCCCTCAATGCACGTCACGGGTTTCCCCTCAGGGTGCTCATTCCGGGCAGATACGGCATGAAGCAAGCCCGTTGGATCACCGAGATTGAACTGTCCAGCACCGATGTCCCTTCCTACTGGAGCCAGAGGGGATGGGACAAAGAGGCGTTCATCAAACCCTCCAGCCGTTTTGATTACCCCGAGGAAGGCAAGCCCGTTCCAGCCCAGCAACAGGTGGAATTGCGCGGTGTGGCTTTCGCTGGAAAAACCCCCATCACACGTGTGGAAGTCTCTGTGGACGGTGGAAAAAGCTGGATGGAAACCACCTTGAAAGAGCGAAGGTCAAATCACGCCTGGACGCTCTGGAGCTTGCCATGGACTTTTGAAGAAGGCATCCATGAAGTGGTGGTTCGTGCACATGCAGGAGGCAAAGTGCAGACCGATCAGACCGCTGATCCTTTGCCCAGCGGATCCACAGGATGGCACCGGTTTCTGGTGAATGTTTCCTGACTTGTTTACCGACCCGTTTCCTGAGTGACACAGGATTTCTCTGGTCCACACATCTGGACTGGCATGAGCGTTTTGCAGGAGTTTGAATCATTTCTTAAGGCTCTCTCCCCTGTTCACACACGTACAAAGGGGTCTGGTGGGAATAGACTTGGTTAATGCAACGCCCCCTCAGCGTGATGTTCATGCTGCTCTTCTCCAATGGCCTGCCTGCCAATTCCAGCGCCCCCAGCGTCTTTCAGGCTTTTGTGGAACTCCCAAACAAACTGCTGAACTTTCAGCAAGACCTCTCCCGCGAGAAAATCGTTGGAGACACCAACCGCACCGAAAAACGCGAGATTGCGTGGGGTGAAGGCACCATCGAAGTCCGCAAAAACGTCAACACCCAGTTTCTGAAGGTGGATCTGGTTCAACCAGAGGCCCGCATTCAGTACACCCTCAGGGCCTTCCACTCCAACGCAGGTCACCGCATGTTTCTGGTGCAAAAGCAGCATTGCACCTCTCCGGGCTGCGAAGCCACCATTTCGGTGGTGGAAAAGCAAGGCAGCGTCTGGAAAAACATGAGCCAGAGCCTGCTTCCTGACCTGTCCCGGCCAGTGCTGACCAGAGCCTACATGGAAACCACCGGAAAATCCGTTTCAGACAGTGGTGAAGAGTTGGATTACCACCTGCAAATCCCTGAAGAAGGCAACCTGATCGAAGTCTGGAACCAGTACGACGAGAAAATGTTTGCGCTGAACTGGAACGGTCAGAAGTTCGTGATCAAGACCCGCTGACCTGCACTTCAAAGCAAAAGGCCCTGAAAAGGGCCTTTTGCTTTGCTCTTGAAAGATGATTCAGCTGGTCTGGTCATGGGCTCTGGGCAGGCACACCCACAAACACAGAGCGGTCGTAAGTCTGCAACCAAGTGTATTGGGGCAGCCACGAAATCTGGTCCATCGAGTGGTTCACGAACACCGTCCAGAGCACCCATGCCCACAGAAACAGGTAAAACCCATAGCGGTAAGGCTCATGGATGCGTTGCATTCGCAAACGAAACGGATACAGGATCAAGCCAATCAGCAGCACATGAATCACCAAATCGGCGAGAAACGGCAACAGGTACACATTGAAGGTGTTCGCACTGGTCATGCTTTCGTGCTGGTAGGGCAAGGGAAAGCCGTAAGCCTGCACCATGGCCTGCCCTGAACTCACAAAAGGCACTTCCAGACGGATGCGGCTTTGCATGGTCAGGTGTTCCAGCACCAACCATGCCAGCGGCACACAGTACATCCAGAATGTTTTCAGGTAGGCCCTCATGTTTCCAGAGTAGAGAGCCACCCTTCAGCCAGCATAAGAGTTGCCTTCAGAGACCTTTGTTTGGGGTCTCATCCAGACTGGGCCTGACCATCACGGATCCTTAATACGGTGTGGGCCAGTTCGGCCACGTTGGGATCGTGGGTGATCAGGACCACGGTTTTGCCTTCAGAGGCAGGCCTCAGCAGCAAGTCCAGAATGCTTTTTCCAGTGCGGGTGTCGAGGTTGCCGGTGGGTTCGTCTGCAAGGATCACCGAAGGATTGGTGATCAGGGCTCTGGCGATGGCCACACGCTGCTGCTCGCCCCCTGAGAGTTGAGAAGGGTAGTGGGTCAAGCGGTGCCCGAGTCCCAGTTGCTCCAAGAGGGTTTTGGACCGTTTGGTGCGTTCTGCTCTGGGCACGCCCATCAGGGTGAGTGGAAATTCCACATTTTCAGAGGCGTTCAGGATGCTGACCAGGTTGTAGTTCTGGAACACGAACCCGAAATGTTTCAGGCGGTAATCGGCAAGTTGCACATCGGTCATGGCAGAAAGGTCGGTGCTGTCGTGCAGGATTTTTCCACTGGAAGGACGGTCAAATCCGGCCAGCAAATTGAGCAGGGTGCTTTTTCCGCTTCCAGAGGGTCCAATGATGGCGGTCACTTTTCCAGCTTCAAAATCAAAACTGACTTCGCTGAGGGCCGTCACGGTGGTGTCGCCCGATGGATAGATTTTGCTGAGTTTCTCGACGCGCAACATTCAGTTCCTCCCCAGAGCTTCGGTGATGACGATGCGCCCGGCACTGCGGGCAGGCAAGAGGCCCGAGAGCAACCCAAGGATGAAACTGACCGCAAAAGCCAGCAAGGTGAGCCTCGGGGTGAGGGCTGCGGCACTGATGTTGGCGAGGTTCTGGGTGTACAGGTTCACCACCTGAATCCCGAGGTAACCCAGAATCACCCCTCCAATGCCTCCCATGAAGGCCAAGAGGAGGCTTTCCAGAAGCACCAGATTGCGAATGAAATTGGGTTTGGCCCCGATGGCCCGCATGGTGCCAAATTCTCGGGTGCGTTCAAACACCCCCATCATCACGGTGTTGGCCACGGCCAGACCGCCCACAATCAGGGCAATCAGGCTGATGCCAAACCGGATGGCGTCACTGATGCTGACTGCACGGTCCAGCACCCGCAAAAAGTCAGACTGGGTTTGTGCCTCGGCATCCAGAGCTTCTGACATCGCTTTGGCGGTTTCTTTGGATTTGGAGGGGTCTTGCAGCTTGATGGCCACGTAAGAAATCTGGTCTTCCACCCCCATGGCTTTTTGCAGGGAGACTTTGGGAACAAAAATGAAGGAATCGGTGAATCCGCCCTGCTCTTTGAGGATGCCCACCACCTTGAAGAAACTCCGGCGGTTGAAACGCACATCGCTCCCGAGTTTCAGACCTGCATTCTCAGCGGCCTTGAAGCCCAGAACCGCCACCAGTTGCCCTTCATCGTTGGCAGAGAGCAAACGGCCCTCCTGAACCTCGATGCCCGGCGAGATGTCCAGAACGTTTTCCTTGGGCGGATATCCGTAAATCAGAAAGGATTGGCTGGGGTCAAAGCCCCCTCGGGCAGAAATCACAATGGGAACCACGCTGCGGATGCCCCATTCTTCTTTGCGCTGTTCGATCTGCTGCACCATGCTTTCAGGCAGGTCTGGCGAGCGGGGCAACCCCTCTTCAATTCCGTTCAGGGACACCTGAATGTCCGGGCCAATGTTGCCCAACTCCTGGGTGAACACCCGACGGATGCCTTCGCCCAGAGACAGGAAAATCACCATGCTGGCCACCGCCACCACAATGCCCAGCACCGTCAGGGTGGTGCGCACTGCCCTCCGGGTGAGTCCACGCAACGCCAGTTGAAAAAGGTCAGAGATCGGCATGGTTCCCATCCTACTGCTCAGAGGGCTTCAGGTTCAGGGGCCTGAGACCCAAAGCCAGAACCCTTTTGACTTTCATCTCAAACCTTGCTTCAACTTTCATTTCACACCAGCAATGAACATTGTGGTTCTTTAGCATGAAAGCATGACTCCATTGAAATCCAGTGCGTTGATTCTGACGGCCTTTTTGCTCGGAAGCTGTGCCCAGACCACCCCTCCTGCACCCCCAGTTCAAAGCACACCTCAGGCCATTTCCCCTTCCGCTCAAACGGTGTTCCAACCCGTTCCGATGAACCAGACAACACTGCTCAATCCGCTCTCGGGCCTGTACGACTGGTTTGGTGAACAGAAATTGCTTCCTCTGGGCACAGATGCCCGCACCGTGTACCGCCGCTGGACCTGGCGTGAACTGACCCTTGCCGATGGCAGCCTCAACACTGCACTGCTGACCGAACGCATCCAGTGGGCCAAAAACCGCAAGCAGAAACTGGGCCTTCGGGTGCAGGCCGTGCTGGATTACGGCTCTGGGACCCAGAACTGTGGGCTGGGGGTTCCAGAGGTCTACCGTTCCAGCCTCACCACCACCTACACCGTTGTGGAACAGGGCGGGACCGCCAAACAATGGTGCGTACCCAACTGGAATGATGCAGCTTTCCAGCAGCAATACACCGCTTTTTACGACGCCCTGAATGCTTTCCTGTCCCAACCCGAGCAGGCCAAATACATCGCTTTTCTGGACATTGGCACCTACGGAAAATGGGGCGAGTGGCACATGTATGTGCCAGAAAACGCGCAGGTTTTGAACCCTCAAGGCCAACCTGTTGCACCAGACGCCTACAAAGCCACCCTAGAGACCCGCAAACGTCTGGTGGATCTGGTGACCCAGCGTTTCCCCAGCATCCGCAAAGTCATGATGACCGACGACAAAGAAGCCCTGATGCATGCCCTGAACCAGAGCCCCAACATTGGCTGGCGCAGGGACGCTCTGGGATGGCTGCACTTCATGGATGGTTTTCGAGGCACCCTCTCGGATGGGGAATGGCAAACCGTGCTGAACCGCTACAAAACCGCACCCACCATCACGGAATTTGGTGGAAGTTACCGGTTTGGCTGCAACATCCAGCAGTGCATCACCACTCCCTCTGAAGCGTTGCAGGTGGCGTTCAATGACGTGGTGTCCACCCATGTGGGTCTGGTGTCCAATGGGAACCTGTCGGACTTCAACCCTCTGGACACCAATCAGAAAAGCAAAGTGGAGAAAATGCACCTTTACAGCGGGTTCCGTCCGGCCATCAAGAACCTGACTGCAGATTACACCCCACCCACCAGCACTTCACCTGCCCGCCTGACCCTGAATGCAAGTTGGTTGAATTACGGCACTGCTCCGGCTTACCGGGTTCCAGAACTGCGCAATCCCAGTCTGGGCTTCATCGAAGGTTGGCGCATCACCTACCAGATCCGCAACGGCAGCAACCAGATCCTCTGGACCGGAATCTCCAGCCTCAAACCCAGCACTTTGATGCCCTCTTTGCAGTGGAGCAACGGTCAAATTCAATCCGAAACACCCACACTGGCCGTGGACCAGTTCTCCCTCTCCAAGCCTCTCTCTGGATGTGTTTACCTGTATGCAGGGATGCCCAGTGTGTTTCCCAACACCTACAGCACCGCAGAAAAACCCCTGATGCTGGCACAGCAAAACGGGCTTCCAGATGGCTTTTACCTGCTTGGAGAATTGAAAGTGGCAAACTCTGGCTTGCCTTCACCGGATGTGGTAACCCCTTGCCCTCTATAAACCAGAGCTGTTCAGGGTTCCTTGTACGGGGCCAGAGCGACCCTGCAGATGTATTCCCTTCCCTCCTGTTGCTTGGAATAGCGGTCCAGAAGGGCAGCGAACTCCTGTTGAAGTTCCTTGGCCTGTTCGGCGGTCAATTTCAGAATGCGCCAATCGTCTCGAATGGCCGGAGCCTCTGGTTGGCGGAAATGGGCCACCAGACCCGGACGGCCATTTTCGCCTGAGCCCACCGCCTGAACCACATAAGGCACCCCTCCATCTCTGACAAAGCGCAGACCCAGTTCCTGACGGGCTTCATC
The DNA here is from genome assembly GCF_000745915.1 of Deinococcus misasensis DSM 22328. NCBI lineage: Bacteria > Thermotogati > Deinococcota > Deinococci > Deinococcales > Deinococcaceae > Deinococcus > Deinococcus misasensis. The sequence goes on along the minus strand of NZ_KN050782.1, from coordinate 17,113 downwards.
GGCAACCTCAGTGAACTGGGTCATCAGGCTGTGGAACAGCAAATCGCGCCAGATGTTGTCTCTGGAAAGCATCATGTCCTGAAAACTGTTGTGTGGCGCATGCTTGAAAGGCACAAACAGGGCCGGGGCCACCGAGCGATAGACTTTGATGGGTTTGCCCCTGCGGCTCTGCTTGCGCACCACAGCAATCAAGCCCAGATCTTCCATCAACTCCACAGCACGGTAGGCCTGCAACGGCGTGCAGGGAATCTCTGTACTCAGTTGTTTGACCGTGCATTCCCGGTCCAGAAAAGGCACAAAATACTGGGAATGTTCAGCACTGACCAGAAAAGCTGCTGCTCTGGAATCGGTGATGGTGTACCACTGGGTTTGGGTTGGGTTCATGGCGTTTTGATCTCTATTTTCAAAATCCGCTTGTTCTGAAGATACAGTTTTTTTACAATTCAAGCAAGCCAGAGAACTTTGTTTTCGAGCCATGTGGTGTTTGAAGGAGAATTCCCATGAAAAAAATGCTGATGACAACGGTGTTGTTGTTTTGTGCCACAGCCTTCGGTGAACCCGATTGCCCACCCCCCAACCAGTGCAGAATGGCCAGTCCATGTTTGGCACCTGCACCACTGCCATTGCCTCTGCCACCTGTCCTTGTGGACCCTACTGAACCCACCCCCTGCGACACCAAACAACTGGATGTGTACTGCATCCCTGACACCCACCTCTGAAAACGCCTGAAACCCTCTGGTCCGTGGGTCAAAAATGCCAGAGCACCGGACCTGCCAGATCCTGAAACAACACCGGCCCAAAAAACCGTGAATCCACGCTGCTGCCGGTTGAGCGGTTGTCTCCCAGCACAAAATACTGGTTGTCCTGCAAGGTGATGGCTTCCATGCTGTCTGCTCCCCGGGCCTCTTTGATGTAAGGCTCGGGGAGTTTTTTGCCGTTGCGGTACACATCTCCCTCACGGATTTCAATGGTGTCACCGGGTTTGCCAATCAGACGTTTGACCATGTAAGGCCGGTGTTCGATGCCGAACCAGCCTTTTTCCAGAGCGTATTCGCTGCCCTCTGGCACTTTCACAATCAACATTTGGTCGTACGCCGGAAACGCTTTGCTGAGGTGCCATGCTGCAAGCCACCTCGGGTATTTGAGCACCAGAACCCGCTCTCCGTTGTGGAGGGTGGGCAACATGCTGTCTCCACTGACCGTGCCAAACGTCAGCACGAAAGTCAACACCAGATACACAGGCAAGAAGGTCAGGAGCACCCATTCTTTGAAAAAGCGTTTCAGCACCAGACCAGTGTACGCAGGATCCATGAGAGACAGAGTGAATTGGATGGGCCTTTAACCTCATCCAACCCGAAGAAGAAACTCTGGATTGCCGTGCTTTTTTGGTGTTGATGCCCTTGCTTGAATTTGGCTTACAGGTCCCAGAGCACAAGAATTGCTCTCGGCCCTTGGCCTTTCTGGTAAAGTGGTTCAGTGATTGCTTACCTGGAAGGAACCGTAAAATTCAACCGGGAAAATTCGGTGGTGGTCCTGTGCGCCGGAGTGGGCTACGAGGTGTTTGTGGCCCGTCCCACCCTCGACAAATGCAAACCCGGCGACACCATTGAACTGTTCATTCGCATGGTGGTCCGCGAAGATTCCATGACCCTGTACGGGTTTCACCACGTGGATTTTCAGCAGGTGTTTGACATCCTGACGGGCGTTTCTGGCGTGGGTCCCAAATTGGCCCTTGCCATGCTGTCCCAGTTGCCCCTTCCCATTCTGGCCGGAGCCATTCTGGACGGAGACAGCAAATTGCTGTCCAGTGTCTCTGGCGTGGGCAAGCGCACTGCAGAACGTCTGGTGCTGGAACTGCAAGGCAAAATCCCCGAGCAGCTTCGGGCAGGCTCCACTGGCAAAAAAGCCCCTGTGCAGCGCAACCCCCATGAACGGGATGCCATGGATGCTCTGGTGGCTCTGGGTTACCGTGAAGTGCAGGTTCGGGCCGTGGTCACCGAGCTGGTTTCTGAGAATCCAGAGGCCACCGCAGACCAGTTGATCCGCAAAGGGCTGTCTCGCTTAAAATGAGTGAAATGTTCTTTTTTTGTAAGGGGCGTTTCTTTTCGATCTAGACCTGAAAAAAAGAGTATTTTTGCATCCTGCAAGTGGGATGTTAGAATGATGGGCATAAGCCATGAATCTGGGAGTGCACAACAGCAAGATCCCTTACAGTCTGCAGAAATCCTGACTGGGAAACCGTGGAATGTAAGAACAAGTGAGAAAGCTGTAAGACGCAGCCCTTAGTATGGAACTAGAAGCTCTAGACAGGCGGAGGCTAACGTGGACGTACTTCAACTCTTCAGACGAATCACGCGCACGACAGAGAGTCGGCCCACCAGACCCAATCTGATGGCTGCGCTCTTTGGACTGGGGCGCAGAAACAACAAGTCCAACGATACCGACTGGTCCATGCTGGAAGACGCATTGGGACCTGCAGACGCCATTCCCAGCCTGATCAAATCCCTGGAGTCAGAAGACCGCAAAAGCCGTCAGACTGCCCTGGAAGCGCTGGAAGATCGCCTCATCCACCAGGGGGCCTTCGTTTTTGAAGCCACACCCCACGCGGTTCCCATCATGGTCAAAGCCCTCGAAAACGAGGACCTGCTGGACCGCTATGCCATCGTGCGCATGCTGATCAAGATCGGCCACGGCGTCAGTGTGTTCGAACAGTTCGACCAATCGGACGCCCTGCAAGACGCCATGAAGCAGCAGCTCAACACCCCCGAGATGATGGAGCAGCGCAAACGCAACGATGAATGGGTGCTGAACGCCCACCGTGCCGTGCGCAATGCCGTTCCTGCCATCGAGAAACTGCTTTTGTCCTCTGACCGCCGCTTGCGTTCCTGGGCCACCTTTTTCCTCGGTGAGTTCGGCGTGGAAGACCCCCGCATTCTGGCTGCCCTGATGGGCCTGATGCGCAGCGACTCCAACTCCCACGTGCGTGCCACCGGAGCCTTTGCCGTGTCTCGAGGTACCCCTGCACCAGTGGTGGCAGGAGAGATCAAAAACGCTCTGGACAAAGAAGGCCACCCCCTCACCCGTCTGGTGATGGCCATGAGCCTTGCCCGTCTGCTCAAGGAATACACCCCAGAGGAAGTCGAGCAATCCATCGTGAAGGCCCTTGTGGAGCCTGAAATGGTGGAAGAGGCTTACGCAGACCTGCCCTGGGTGCAGAACAAACTGCACGTGGATGTCATTGCCTGCCTTTCCATTCTCGGCGAAGAAGCCTTGCAGCGCACCCTCAATGCCCTTTCCGCTTCGGACAAGGACACCGCAGCAGCCAGCGTGAAGCCCCTGCTGAATCGCCTCTTGATGTCGGTGTTCTACAAACGCCCCAAGCAAACCCCAGAGGCCCTCACCCTGCGTCAGAAACAGACCATCATGTACCTGACCAGCCACAAAAACCTCTGGAGCGACCACTACGAGAGCAGCCTGCGCGACATCCTGAAGGCGTTCAAACTGCCCACAGACCGCATGGAACTGATCCAGTACGTGGGCATGACCCCGAGCGCCTGAGCCCCAAAACCTCTGTAACTCCGCCTGCAAACCCCTCGTCAGAGGGGTTTTTTGCTCACCCATCCATCATGGAAGCAGCAAACCGCCATAGTATGATGGCCTGTGATAGAGGTGAGCGCTCCAGTGATTTCCATTCGACAAACCCTGTTTGACCTTGTCACCATCCTGTTCAAGAGGCCTCTGGCCCTGTTCTGGTCGATTGTGGTGGGCCTGATGGCCAGCCTGTCCGGGGGCATCCTGCTGGGCACAGGCATGGCCGCTTTGCAACGTTACCTGTACGCTGGCATCAAAGGCGAAAAAGGCCACCGCTTTGATTGGAGCGGAACCTTCAGTGTCACGCACATTGCCCTGAGCCTGATTTACCTGCTGGTCAGTTTCTTCACTTTGCTGGTGTTCATTGGCACCCCTCCTGTGGTGATCCTTCTGGTCAACACCATGGTGTCCCTGTACTTTCTGTACGTCTTTTTGCTGGCAGAACCCAACATGCGGGCTTCGCAGGTGTTCCAGCAAAATTTCCAGCTGATCCGCAAAGGAGACCTCTGGAAGCATGTGGCCCTGATCTTCCTCTGGGCTTTCCTGCAGTATCTGGTGGGAGACCGCATCGAACAGCCCGAGCTGCCCACCGACCTCACCCAGATGACCACACAGCAGGCACAGGCCCTCTTGAACTACTTCACATGGCTGGGTCTTTTCAGCTGGGTGTCCTTTGTGGTGGCGTCCATCGTGAGCGCCTCGTGGTACCACCAGCTCACCTCAAAAGCTGAACCCGAGTCCAAAGACAAAATCCCATCTGCCTGAGACATCCATCAAAAAAGAGACGCTTTTGGGCGTCTCTTTCTGTTTGAATTTGAAGGTTTACTCGGGGGTTGATTCAGAGGTTTCTTCAACGGCTTTTTGCTTCTCGGGCTTCATGAGGGGGAACAGTAGGACATCGCGGATGCTCTCTTTGTCGGTCAGCAGCATCACCAGACGGTCAATGCCAATGCCCAGACCACCTGCAGGGGGCATGCCGTACTCCAGAGCATTCAGGAAGTCCTCGTCTTGCTCGTGGGCTTCATCGTCTCCGGCTTCACGGCGCTTGGTCTGGCTTTCAAAGCGCTGACGCTGGTCCAGAGCGTCGTTGAGCTCGCTGAAGGCATTGGCCAGCTCAAATCCCATGCCGAACAGTTCGAAACGCTCTGTGACCCCTTCCAGGCTGCGGTGCTTCTTGGCCAGAGGGCTGATCACCAGAGGATGGTGGATCACGAAGGTGGGGTTGGTCAACTCGGGTTCCACGTACTCACCGAACAGTTTGTCCAGCAGTTTGTAGTCCGGCACTTTCTTCCACTGGGGGTAGCGGGCATCGCAGAACTCGCGCAGTTTTGGCAGGTCGAGGGGGTCAAAGTCCAGATCCGGCACTTTTTCCCTCAGGCTGCCCACGTAATCCACCCGGGCAAAGGGCGCAGACCAGTTGACCTGCTTGCCGTAAATCTCGAACTCGGTGCTGCCTTTCACAGAAAGGGCCAGCGCAGAGAACAGGTCCTCCACGAGTTTCATGATGTCCTCGTAGTCCACATAAGCCCAGTACAGTTCCAGCATGGTGAACTCGGGGTTGTGGGTCTGGTCGATGCCCTCGTTGCGGTACACCCGACCAATTTCGTAAACCTTCTCGAAACCGCCCACCAGAAGGCGCTTGAGGTGCAACTCCAGAGCAATCCGCAGGAAGAAATCATGGGACAGGGCGTTGTGGTGGGTCACGAAAGGTTTGGCTTCGGTGCCCCCAGCAATGGCCTGAATGGTGGGACCTTCCACCTCCATGAATTCCCGGTCATCCAGAAAGTTGCGAATGAAACGCACGATTCTGGAACGCAATTTGAAGGTTTCTTTGACCTCGGGGTTGGTCATCAGGTCCAGATAACGCTGGCGGTAACGCAACTCGATGTCCTGCAGGCCGTGGTACTTGTCCGGCAGGGGGTGCAGGCTTTTCACCAGAGGTTGCCAGTCGGTGACGTGCAGGGTCAGTTGACCGGTCTTGGTGACGAAAGGATGTCCTTTCACACCAATGATGTCTCCAAGGTCGAGGTGCTTGATGCCCGCAAAGTTGGGGATTTCCTTGCCGAAGTACAGCTGGATTTTGCCCTGCTCGTCGTGCAAATCGGCAAAGGCCACCTTGCCCATGAAACGGATGGTCATCAGGCGACCAGCGAGGCTGTACTCGTCCTCTTCCCATTTCTGGCCGGGTTCGATCTCGGGGTATTTGTTCAGGATGTCCTGGCTGTGGTGGGTCTGGGGGTAACTGTAAGGATAGGCATCAAAGCCCAGTTCAGAAAGCGCCTTCTGGTTGTTCAGGCGTGCCAGTGTCTGTTCGTGCAATTCCTGCGACATGACATACAGGATACCGAAAAAGGGGCGGGACATGAAAGGTTGGTCTGTTCAGGGAGCCAAGGCCGAGAGCCTTGTAGGGGCTACGCGTGCGTCGCCCAGAGGCCGAGAGCCGAGAGCAATTCGTAGCCATGAGGGTCAAGGGGATCCGTACTCCTCAATGCTTGAGCAAAAGCTTTTTTGCCCTCGGCCCTTGGCTCTTGGCCCTCGGCATCAAAAAAGTCCCCCTCAAAAGAGGAGGACCGAACAGCCAACCAAAAACTCAGACTTTCTGGTAAAGCACTGCGCGTTTGACTTCTTCGATGAGCTCGGTGATGGGGATTTCACGGGGGCAGGCTTCGGTGCAGTTGTAAGCGGTGCGGCAACGCCACACGCCGGTGTTCTGGTTCAGCACTTTCAGACGCTGGTCACTGCCCTTGTCACGGGAATCGAAGATGAAGCGGTGGGCTTGCACGATGCTGGCAGGACCGAGATAACGTCCGTTGACCCAGAAGATCGGGCAGGAGGTGGTGCAGCAGGCGCAGAGGATGCACTTGGTGCCTTCATCGAAGATGGCCCGGTCTTCCACGCTCTGGAGGCGTTCACCTGCGGGGGCGGGATCGTCGTTGATGAAGAAGGGCATCACAGCGCGGTAGGCATCGAAGAAGGGTTCCATGTCCACGAGCAGGTCGCGTTCCACTTTCAGACCGCGGATTGGCTCGACAGTGATGGTGCCGCCATCTTTGGTGAGGTCTTTCACCAGGATTTTGCAGGCCAGACGGTTGCGACCGTTGATCAGCATGGCGTCGCTTCCGCAAATGCCGTGGGCGCAACTGCGGCGGTAGGTCAGGGTGGAGTCCATGTACCACTTGATGTGGTTGAGGAGGTCCAGCACCCTGTCTCCCGGTTCACATTCCACCGCGAAAGACTGCCATGAAGGCTTTTTGTCTTTCTCGGGGTTAAATCTTTGAACTTTGACATTGACTTTCATCAGGTCTGGTCTCCTTAGTACACACGGGGCTTGGGCACGAAGTGCAGGGTTTCACCTTTCAGCACAACGGGTTTGTACTTCAGGATCACATTGCCGGGGTTGTTGAAGTCCCGGTAAGCCATGGTGTGTTTCAGCCACTCGGTGTCGTTGCGCTCGGTGAAGTCTTCGCGGTCGTGGGCACCTCGAGACTCTTTGCGGTTCAGGGCGCTGGCGGTCATGGCCTCGGCGATGTCCAGCAGGAACCCGAGTTCCAGAGCCTCCACCAGTTCGGTGTTGTAACGGGCGGTGGGGTCGGTGACCGAGACATTTTTGTAGCGGGCTTGCAGTTCCTTGACGATCTGGACCTGGGCTTCCATGTCTTTGCCGTTGCGGAAAATCCCCACGTTCATCATCATGCTGTCTTGCAGCTCTTTGCGGATTTTGGCCACGTTGTCGGTGCCGCTTCCGTTGCGCAGACGCTCGATGAGCCCTTTGGAGTAAGCCTCTGGGTTGTTGGGAAGGGTTTCGAATTCGGCTTTCTGGGCGTATTTGGCGGCAGCCAGACCAGCACGGCGTCCGAACACGATCAGGTCTCCCAGAGAGTTGGTTCCGAGGCGGTTTGCCCCGTGCAGGCTCACGCAAGCCACTTCTCCGGCGGCGTACAGGCCACGCACCAAGGTTCCATCTTCACTGGCGAGGGCTTCACCGTCGATGGTGGTGGGCACCCCACCCATGGCGTAGTGGGCGGTGGGCTGGATCGGCACCAGTTCTTTGACCGGGTCCACACCCAAGTAGGTGCGGGCAAAGTCGGTGATGTCGGGGAGGCGGCTCTCGATGATGTCCTTGGGCAGGTGGGTCAGGTCGAGCATGATGGCGTCTTTTTCTTTGCCCACACCGCGTCCTTCACGGATTTCACGGTAGATGGAGCGGGACACCATGTCGCGGGGCGCAAGGTCTTTGATGGTGGGCGCATAGCGTTCCATGAAACGCTCACCACTGTCGTTGCGCAGGATTCCCCCTTCACCACGGGCACCTTCGGTGATCAGGATGCCCAGTTTGGCCAGCCCAGTGGGGTGGAACTGGTAGAACTCGAGGTCTTCCAGAGGAAGGCCCTTGCGGTAATAAATGCTCATCAGGTCGCCGGTCAGGGACAGGGCGTTGCTGGTGATTTTGAAGACACGTCCATAACCACCGGTGGCCAGAATCACCGACTTGGCATGGAAGGTGTGGATTTCGCCGCTGGACAACTCCAGAGCAATCACACCTTTGCACACGCTGTCTTCGATGATCAGGTCCAGCACCTGGAACTCATTGTAGAAGGTGGTTCCGGCTTTGACGTTTTGTTGGTACAGGGTCTGCAGGATCATGTGGCCGGTGCGGTCCACAGCGTAGCAGGCGCGTTCCACAGCGGACTTACCGTATTCTTTGGTGTGACCACCGAACTTGCGCTGGGCAATCTTGCCGTTGGGAAGACGGCTGAAGGGCAATCCCATGTGTTCGAGTTCGTACACGGCCTCGATCACGTCTTTGGAGAAAATCTCGGCTGCGTCTTGGTCGGTCAGGTAGTCGCCACCTTTGATGGTGTCGAACATGTGCCATTCCCAGTGGTCCTCGTTGACGTTCCCGAGGGCTGCACCCACGCCCCCCTGAGCGGCTCCGGTGTGGGAGCGGGTGGGATAGAGTTTGCTGATCACAGCAACAGAGACATTTTTGCTTTTCGCGGCGTACAGGGAGGCCATGAGACCTGCTCCACCTGCACCGACCACAAGGACATCGTAACGGTGATGCATATTGGCTCCTTAAAGCTCGGGCTTAAAGGTGTAAAGGCCGATGGTGCCCCACACAAGAATCACACCGGCAACGGTGTAGACCAGCGACTTCACCCAGAAACGCTTGCCTTTGTCGGTGATGTAGTCTTCGATCACGTAACGTGCACCGTTCAGACCGTGCAGTCCGGCCAGCACCATGATCAGCCAGTTGTACAGCTTCCAGACGGGCTGTTGCAGTTTGGTCACGATGGCTTCATAGCTGGCAGATTGGTACTCTGGCACAGCAATGAAAGTCATGTAGATGTGCCCGAGCACCAGGAACAGCAGCACAATGCCGCTGATGCGCATGAACACCCACCAGAACAGTTCGGCATTGCCGGTGGCCTGGGCCTTGGCATCTTCAAAACGTTTTGCGCGAATCATCATCAACCTCCGTGCTCAGCCAGAATGCGCTGCAGGGTGAGGATGGCAGTAAACAACGCACCTGCACCGCTGATCACGAGCACCACGTAAAACAGCTCTCTCTGGATCTTGACGCCCCAGCCAGCGAAATCCATCAGGATGATCCGCAAACCGTTCAGGGAGTGGTACAGCACTCCAGCCGTCACCAGCACCAATCCGATGGAAAAAGCCCAGTGGCTTTCCACCCTGTGCACAGCCTCATAGGCCTCTCTGCTGATGGCAATCGACCCGATAGAGAGGATGTGTAAAAGCAGGTACAGCAGGATGGCCAGCCCCGAAATGCGGTGCAGGACAAATGCCCACTGTCCTTCCTTGCCTCGATACCCTCCGATCATGTTCTCCTCCTTGAGAATCCTTTAACGTCGGTTAAACAACACGTTACAGTGTAGCATGTTCTTTCCAAATTGGTGTTCTGATCACACTACAGTGTTCACTGCCGACCTGACCTCAGCCTACCCCTGTTTTAGAGTTTGATGAGAGGGTCATTCGTCCATGCATTTGCCCTCTCATCTAGGCTTGTTTCGCTGCCTGAACAAAGGACAAAAAGTCATGCATTTGTGAAATTTTACACAAATCTTTTGCTTTGCTGACCTATCCACCAGTTTTGGATCGACCACTGCCCTGTATAGATTCACAGGTTTTCAATAAGTACAGAAAACCCGAAGAGGAACTTTCAAAAAACCCAACCCTACAGCCCATCCTGCAAAATAAATTCTGTTTGTTTGCTGCTGGGATTCGTGTTCTCAGGGAAATGCCTTAAAAGAGGTTTGCTCTCCTTGAACACTCATGTATAATTGATCCCGTTGCCAAAAGAAGGCAGCAAGGAGGCATACTTTGGAACTGTTCGGCTTCGGACCCCACTTGATGATCGATGGTTATCACGCCGCCTCTGAGAAACTGCAGAACCCTGAGCTCCTCACCGAGATTCTGCAAGACCTCCCGAGACAGATCGACATGACTGTGGTGCTGCCTCCGCACGTCACCGGGTACCACGGCCTGACCGAAGAAGACTCGGGCTACACCGGTGTTGTGATCATTGCCGAATCCCACATCGCCATCCACACCTTCCCCAAACGCGGATTCGTCAGCGTGGACATCTTTTCCTGCAAAGAATTTGATGCCCAGCAAGCCCTCAATTACCTTGTGGACAAACTGGACATTGGACGCTACGACACCCATTTCATCAATCGGGGCAAAGAATTTCCCAAAGACCTCGCTGTCGCTGAAAAGATCCTCTCTGGTGAACGTGAGTATCTGACCGCCCGTCTGGCCTGAGATCCTGCAATTTCAAACAACAAAAAAGAGGCTGGTTTTCCAGCCTCTTTCGTTTGTTTGGTGCCTCAGGCTTTGACAGCAGCAGGCACTGTCCGGCGCACACTGAATGCCAGCACAGGGGCCAAAGCATCCAGCATGCCCATCAGTTGACCATCTGCAGAGTATTTGCGGATCAGTTGCCCACCTTTGCGGGCTGCATAGATGTTGCCCTCGTGGTCCACATCGAGAAGCAGTTCTCCAGAGGGCTCGCCATGCCACGGGTCAATCAGTACAGCAGAAACGGGTTTGCCGGCTGGGCTCATCACACGGATGCGGCTGCTGCTGGAATCGCTGACCAGCAAGTTGCCTTTCAGATCGACGCCGACCCCATCCAGAGCCTGCAAAGCCTGCGCATCTTTGGACTGCTTGAACGCCACTCGGGACACATACGTTCCATCTGGCGTAAAGCGTTGCACTTCACGCAACTGGGTGTCCAGAACGTAAACGTATTCTTCGTTGGCCACCACCATGCGGGGTTCACGGAACACGCCTTGCCCATCACCACGGCCACCAAACTTGCGAACAAAATCACCTGCAAGGGTGTATTCCTGCACCATGCAGGTGTCCAGATCCAGAGCGTAAATGCGTTTGTCTGGGGTGACCGTCAGGGACACCAGATTGAGCAGGTTCCCTTCTTTCAGACCATAAGGGGCGAAGCCTCCCACCATTTCCATGTCGCTGTTCAGGATGCGCAGCATGGGGGCGTTGGCGGTTTTGTAATCCACAACTCCAACCAGCAAATTGCCGTCTGGCAGGTAATGGCAGGACACCGGAACAGTGGGCAAAACACCCGATTCCATGTTGCCCATGCCCTGCAAGAGGTTCCCCTGGGTGTCCAGCACGCGGATGAAGTTCTGTCCACTGTTGGTGACCACCACCAGGGTGCTCGGGAGGGTGGGGATGGAGGTGTCCACCAGATCACCAGAATCAATCAGGCGCAGCACTTCATCCAGAGAAGGACGATTGGAAGGGTCCTTTTCCAGCATCTTCATGATCAGGTCATTGAGGGCAATGGGAATCCTCACGTTGTACTGGCGGGGAGGGGTGGGCACATCAAAAACCTGCTGGTGAACCACCACATCGTAACTGCCAGCAAAAGGGGTGCGTCCAGCAGCCATTTCGTACATGACCATGCCAAGGCTGTAAATGTCGCTGCGGGCATCCACACTGCCCCCCTTGGCCTGCTCGGGACTCATGTAGATGGGGGTTCCGACCCGGCCACCACCCACACTGAGGCGGGAGACAGCCTGACCCACAGCAATGCCGAAGTCCATCAGGCGAACCTGATAGGCATCAATGTCTCCCTGGGTGATCTGGTCACGCATCAGCATGATGTTGGAAGGCTTCACATCGCGGTGAACCAACCCTTGAGAGTGGATGTACCGCAAGGCATCGCACACAGCACGGGAAATGCTCAAGACAGACGGCACACTCACAGGCTGCGAGAGCATGTACCCTTCCAGAGATTGGCCTTTGACGTACTCCATGATCATGTAAAAGGGCTGGGTTTCAGCATTGTAGTCAAAGACGCGCACAATGTTGGGGTGCTCAAGGCGCTTGAGGGTGGCGGCTTCTTGAACGAACCGGCGCAAAACCTTGTTGTCACCAAAGTGCTTTTCCAGAGGAACCTTGATGGCCACCAGTTTTTCATCTTCCAGACGGCGGGCCAGATGCACCACAGCCATGCCACCCTCTCCGATGCGTTCCAGAATCTGGTAACCACGGATGTTGAGCTGCAGCTCGCCACCTTGACGGACCAGTCTGGCTCTGGGCTTGCGTTTTTGTTTGCGGTTGGGGCCTTTCACCGGAACGAAGCGGGTGACGTAGAAACTTGTTCCGATCAGGAAGCTGGCAATCAGAGCCGGGGTGAGCGCACGCTCAACCGTACTGAAACTGACCAGGTAGGTGACGAAGAGCAGAGTGAGCACGGCCAGGGCAAGCGCCAGAACACGTTCTGAAGCGCGGTACCACAGCAAGCCACTCACGATAAAAATCAGGATCAACCAAACCATTTTGCTCCCTATGAGTGCGGTTTATTCTCATAGGATAGCAAATTTTCCACTTTGTTAAGAAGTCCTTTACGATTTTAACCAGCGGGCCGCGTCCAGAGCGTGATAAGTCAAAATGGCATCTGCCCCAGCACGCCTCATGCTGGTTAACGTTTCCAGCACAATGCGCTGTTCATCGATGTAGCCCAACTGGGCAGCCGCCTTGACCATGGCATACTCTCCAGAGACGTTGTAGGCCACCACCGGAAGTTGAGTGTTATCACGCACAACGCGCAAAACGTCCAGATAAGCCAGAGCAGGCTTGACCATCAGGAAGTCTGCTCCCTCGGCTTCATCCAGACTGGATTCACGCAACGCCTCACGGTAACCCGAGGCAGGGTTCATTTGATAGGTCTTCTTGTCCCCCATTTTGGGCGCACTGTCCAGAGCCGTACGGAAAGGACCGTAATACGCAGAGGCGTACTTGGTGGAGTAAGACATGATCATGACCCGCTCAAACCCCGCTTCATCCAGGGCTTGCCTGAGCGCCCCAATCCGACCATCCATCATGTCCGAAGGGGCCACGATGTCTGCACCCGCAGCGGCCTGCGTGAGGGCCATTTTGATCAACACCTCTACGGTCTCATCGTTGAGGATTTCTCCTGCATCAGAGACAATGCCATCGTGTCCATCCGAAGAATAAGGGTCCAGAGCCACATCGGTGATCAACAAAAGCTCTGGCAGCTCTTTTTTGAAGGCACGAATGGTGCGGGCAAAAAGACCTTCTGGATTGTGACTCTCTGAGCCAAACTTGTCTTTGAGGTGGTTGGGAATCGCAGGAAACAGCGCCACCCCTTTGATGCCGAGGTTCCAGGCTTCTCTGGCATGCTCGATGGCCAGATCGATGGAATAACGGTGGATGCCGGGCATGGCGGCCACAGGGGTTTTGATGCCCTCCCCTTCCTCAATGAACATGGGGTACAGCAAATGGCGCGGCTCCAGCACGGTTTCACGCACAATTTCACGGATGCTCTGGCTGGAACGCAAACGGCGGGGACGGTAGGTCAAATCCATAAAGAACAGGATACCCAAAGTGGGCAGGACGAAAAACCCGAAAAGGCACAGTGGTTTTGGCAGAAGGCAGAAGGCAGAAGGCAGAAGGCAGAAGGCAGAAGGCAGAAGGCACGGTTGCGCATTGGACAGGACTTGTCAAGCCTTGCCGAGAGCCGAGAGCCGAGAGCCGAGAGCCGAGAGCATGCTGTTCTACACGGCAGAAATCGTCAAGGGAATTGAATGTAGGGGCGCAGCGGACAAGGAGACCAGCATGTGGTCTCCTGTTTTGTACAAGACAGCGTGCTGCGCCCTTCATCGCTTTAGCCCAAGCCTTCCTTGGCCCTCGGCTTTCCTTTTGCCTTCGTCCTTCTGCAACAAATAAAGCGAGCCCTCTGGCCCGCCCTTGCATTTGTGCTTTCGAATTTACGCTTCGCTGGAAATGAAGGTCCCAACTTTTTCACCGCTGAGCAAGCGCACAAGGTTGCCTTCAGCGAAGATGTCGAAGACCACCAGAGGCAGCCCTTTGTCCTGACAGAGGGTCAGGGCGGTGGCGTCCATCACCTGCAAGCCCTTGGCCACCACTTCGCGGTGGGTGATGCTGTCGATTTTGTAAGCATCGGGGTTCTTGCGGGGGTCATCGGAGTACACCCCATCCACTTTGTTTTTGGCCATCAGGACCACTTCTGCCCCGACTTCCAGAGCGCGCAGGGTGGCGGTGGTGTCGGTGGTGAAGAAGGGGTTTCCGGTGCCTGCACCAAAAATCACCACACGTCCTTTTTCAAGGTGACGGATGGCTTTGCGGCGGATGTAGGGCTCTGCAACTTGGCTCATGGTGATGGCGGTCTGAACACGGGTGGGTTGGCCCACCTGCTCCAGAGCGTCTTGCAGGGCGATGGCATTCATCACAGTGGCAATCATGCCCATGTAGTCTGCGGTGGCAGGGTCCATGCCTTCACCGTTGCGTGCACCACGCCAGAGGTTGCCTGCACCCACCACAATGGCCAGTTCCACACCTGTGGCATCTCTGGCAGCTTTGATTTCTTTGGCCAGGGCTTTGGTGGCCTCTGGTGAGATGCCAAAGCCTGTTTCAGAAGACAGAAATTCGCCAGACAGTTTAAGGAGTACCCGTTTGTACGCCATATTTCCTCCCTAAAAAGGGTGGAGCTTGCTGCGTTCACCGAAAGCACATGCAGTGCTTTTGGTTGAGCGAAGCGAATGGAATGGTCAGGACACTTGTTGTCCTACAGTTCTTTCGCATGGCTCGACAGGCTCCACCACAGAAAAAAAGCGGGGAAATCCCCGCTTGCTGAATTATTTGGCGCCGATTTCGAAGCGAACGTAAGCAGTGACGGTGTTGTCACCGGCGTACTTGGCCACGGTCAGGCTGTTGTCTTTGACGAATTTCTGCTCCAGCAGAACGTTCTCTTCGTAGAACTTGCCAAGCTGGCCAGCCACGATTTTTTCAACGATCTGGGCAGGTTTGCCTTCGTTGAGGGCTTTGTTGGTGAGGATTTCACGCTCGGCTTCGATGGCGCTGCCGTCCACTTCGTTGCGGGTCAGGTAACGGGGACGCTCGGCGGCCACGTGCAGGGCGATGTCTTTGGCCACAGCAGTGTCGCTGCCGGTCAGGGCAACCAGAGCGCCGATTTTGCCGTTGGAGTGCACGTATGCACCAATGACGCCTTCGGACTCGAGGTAGGCCACGCGGCTGAGGACGATGTTCTCACCGATTTTTCCAGCGGCACCTTTGACAGCGGTGTCGGCGGTTTCGCCGTTGCCGAGGTCAACGTTGCGGAAGGTGTCCAGATCGCTGGTTTTTGCACCCAAAGCGGCTTCGGCCAGTTGCTTGACCAGGTTCTGGAAGTCGGCGTTGCGGGCCACGAAGTCGGTTTCGCTGTTCACTTCAACGATGGCAGCGCTCTTGCCGTCTTCGGCAACTTTGAAAGCCACGAGGCCTTCTTTGGCTTCACGGTCGGCTTTTTTGGCTGCTTTCACAATGCCGCGCTCGCGCAGCAGGGCCACAGCTTTTTCTTCGTTGCCCTCGGCGTCGTTCAGGGCTTTTTTCACGTCAACAATGCCAGCACCGGTCAGTTCGCGTACTTTTTTGATGGACTCCATCATGATTGGGATCTCCTTTTTGATGAGATGTGGTTCACGCTCTGGGGTTGATGTTGCCCCTTGATGTTCAGTTCAGGGTCAACATGGCTGAATCGTCCTGCTGCAAACACACAACAGGGAGTGAGGGGCAGTGATCCCCCCACTCCCGTCAGGTTCACACTTATTCTTGGACGACTGCTTCTTCTTCGCCCTGGGCTTCTTCTTCAACAACGGCAGCGCTGGAAACAACTTCGCCGCCACCACGGGCTTCGACAACGAGGTCGCCGATGCGGTTGGTGATCAGTTGAATGGAGCGGATGGCGTCATCGTTGCCAGGAACGATGTAGTCAATCACGTCAGGGTTGGAGTCGGTGTCAGCGAGGGCAATCACAGGAATGCCGAGTTTGTTGGCTTCCTGCACAGCAATCACTTCTTTGGTGGGGTCCACAACGAACAGGGCGTCAGGAAGACGGGTCATGTTGCGGATGCCGCCCACGTAGCGCTCCAGGCGGTCACGCTCGTTTTGCAGCTCAATGCGCTCGGCTTTGGGACGGGCGTTGATCGCGCCAGTTTCGATCATCTCGTTGAGTTCTTCGAGGCGATCAATGCGGCTGCGGATGGTGCGGAAGTTGGTGAGCATCCCACCGAGCCAGCGCTGGGTCACAAAGGGCATGCCGGTGCGACGGGCTTCGAGTTCCACGATTTCCTGGGCTTGCTTCTTGGTGCCCACGAACAGGATCACGCCACCGCGTTCGGCGGTCTCTTTGATGAAGTCAAAGCTGCGGTCAATCTGCTTGAGGGTTTTTTGCAGGTCAATGATGAAAATGCCGTTGCGCTCGGCGAAAATGAAACGCTTGAATTTGGGGTTCCAGCGCTTGGTTTCGTGGCCGAAGTGCACGCCTGCCTCGAGCAGTTGCTTCATGCTGATGTAAGACATCTAAACTCCTTGTGAGGGCGTTGAAAAGCAAGTGATGTTGGTCGTGCCAGTCTTGCTGCTCGGGGACACCCTCTGCCCACAAAGCGATCTGACAGACCACTGGCAAAAAACAGCCAAAGAAGAGTCTAGCACAAAATGGCTGGGGAAATATGGAATGGGTTACAGGGACAGGCGCCTTGCCGAGAGCCGAGCGGCCCAGCGCGAAATGTGCTGCCACGTAAGCGCGTAGTAGGGCCAAGACAGAGCCGAGAGCCGAGAGCCGAGAGCCGAGAGCATCATGTTGCACGTATCAAAAATGGTCAAGGGGATCTGTACGTCGTCAAAGCTTTTGCTAGTGCAGGATCACAAGTGAGATTGTGAAGATGTCCGTCATCTGTCACAGTGAGCTATGGGCAGCAAAGTCAAAGTCCGACCCCTCAGCGAAACAGAAGTCCAGCACATCCAAGATCAGCTCAAATCCAAAGACGCCTTCACGGTGCGGCGCAGCCAGATTCTGCTGGCCAGCCATGAGGGTCAGGTGGTCTCCCAAATTGCCAGGTCCCTGAGAATCGCCACCCAAACAGTACGCAACACTTTTAGAGCTTTTGAAGCAGACGGTTTAGCGAGCCTACACGAACAATCCCAT